>JANOWX010000227.1:0-1500 GCA_031418175.1 Acidobacteriota bacterium
ACCAAACGGCGCGTGGGCCGCACAACTTCCCTGCCCTCGCGCCTTCGTCTTTGTGGCCGCGCTGGCATACAATCGCAACCCGCTATGTCCAATACGAACGATTTACTCTCTCTCTTCTCAACGCTGAACGAGCTGAGCCGCAAGGCCGGCGCGATTGCCAAACGCTACTACAATTCGCCCGCGCAATTCGAAGTCGAGCATAAGGCCGATGACAGCCCCGTCACCAAGGCCGACCGCGAGATCGAAACCTTTTTGCGCGACGAATTGACCAAGCGCTTCCCCGATCATTCGATTTACGGCGAAGAGTATGGCGAGACAATCAAGTCGAGCGCCTACCGCTGGATTCTTGATCCGATTGACGGCACGAAATCCTTCGTGATGCGCACGCCGCTCTTCGGCACGATGATCGCGCTCGAACGCGAGGGCGAGTTGCTGCTCGGTTCGATCTACCTGCCGATTCAAGACCAACACCTGATCGGTTCGGCAGAGACCGGCACGTTTCTGAACGGCGCGCCCTGCCACGTGTCCACCACACCCACACTGAGCCAGGCCAAAGTGGTTTTGACTGATCCGCTGACATTGCTGGAATCAGATGCCGTCGCGACAGTGTGCCGCAAGGCGCGGCTGGTGCGGGCGCACGGCGATTGTTACGGTTATTTTCTGGTGGCGACGGGGCGCGCCGATGTGATGATCGAACCGGGCGCGCTGGCCTATTACGACGTCGCCCCGATGCCGCCGATCTTGCGCGGCGCGGGCGGCGTCTTTTCGACATTGAAAGGCGATCTGGATTTTGCGAGCGGGCAGGGCTTGGCCGCGAACCCGCAATTGCACGCAGAGATACTGCAATTGCTGAATTGAGCTATGGCTGTAAGAACAGTTATTCAAGGCGCAACCGTCATCACGCTCGATGCGCACAATCGCATCTTCACGGGTGACGTAGTGATCGAGCAGGGCAGACTCGCCGCCTTCGATACGCCATTTTCTGCGCCCTTCAATGCTGCGACCGATGAAGTGATTGACGGGCGTGGCCGCATCTTGCTGCCCGGCTTCGTGCAAACGCACATACACCTTTGCCAGACGCTCTTTCGCGGCGCGGCGGATGATCTGGCGCTGATTGACTGGCTCAAACAGCGCGTCTGGCCGTTGGAGGCAGCGCACACGCCCGACTCGTTGCACGCTTCGGCGCAACTGGGCATTGGCGAATTGATGCGTGGCGGCACGACTTGCGCGCTGACGATGGAGACGGTCAATCACACCGATGCCGTGTTTGAAGCCGTTGCCGACGCGGGTTTCCGCGCCACCAGCGGCAAATGCATGATGGATTTCGGCGCCGATGTGCCCGCCCCTTTGCACGAAGAGACCGACGCTTCGTTGGCCGAATCGCTACGCCTGCTGGAACGCTGGCACGGGCAGGCCGAGGGGCGCATTCGCTATTGTTTCGCGCCGCGCTTCGCCGTCAGTTGTACACGCGGCTTGTTGGAAAAAGTGGCCGAAGCCGCC
>JANOWX010000228.1:0-3410 GCA_031418175.1 Acidobacteriota bacterium
CGCACCGCCAAGTCTTTTTGGCTTTTAGGAAGGATGGTTTGCTCCTGACGGCGTTTGGTGTCCCCCGGGGGCAAAGGCCGGGGTGAAAAAAAAGAACGGAAGGGGCTAGATTTCAGTTGACCTGTACATCAGTAGGTGTAATTGGTCGTATGGTTCAGCGCGCCGGGCGCTTCGACAATTTGGGTCAAACGCCCCAGCCCATCGGTCACACTCAGCCGCGTCGTGGTGCGCGGCAAGTCGCCGTTGATCGGGTTGCCGGTGCCGTTGGCCTGATCCCCCACTGTCACCAGATTGCCGCTGTAACTGGTCGTGACTATCGAGGTATCGGGCGTCGTCACCGTCAGCAGGCGGTTCAAATCGTCATATGCGGTCGTCGTCACAGCCGCCGTGACCAGCGCGAAACTGCTCCGATTGGGCTCCGCCAACGCGCCCGTCAACACGGGGTTGGCCACTGCCGACACGCGCCCCAGACTGTCGTATTGCGTGTCCTTCACGCTCCATTTGCCGCCCACCTCGCCGTGCGCCGTGCGCCAGGGACGGCCCAGCCCGTCAATGAAAGTGTAATCTTCGACATACACGCCTGAACTCTGCAAGGTGCGCGTCTTGATCGAAACATCGCACGCGCAACTGCCCGGCGCGTCGTTGTAAACATACAGCGTTTCGCCGCCGCCCGCCGGACGCGTCACCGCCGTCAGCCGCTGCAAGGCATCGCCCGCATAACTATTGGTCGCCGTCTGCCCATTGGCATCGGTCGCCTGGGTCGGCTTGGCGGTGTTGAAATCGTACTGCACCGTCACCGTCAGGGATTGATTACTCGCATAAGGCACGCCCAGCCCGCCATTCGCATTGCTGGGATTCGGCGGCGGTGTCTTGGTTTGCGTCGCATAGGCGTAGGTGTTGCGATTGACACTGTCGCTGAAACTGTCGGTGTAAATAACCTCCGACATCTTGCCCAGCGCGTCCCAACTCTTGCGCACACTGCCGCACACATCCGTTTGCGCATGCGTGACCAGCCATTGGCCGCTGGGATAGCTGTTGACCGTGCTATTGCCGCTGGCATCGTGGGTGATATTCAACCAGCGCCGCACCGTCGTCGGCGTGCCGCGATAACTGGTCGCGGGGTCTGTCCACTGCACGGCGGCAGGAGAATTGGCGAGTGGGGCATAGGCGGCTTCGTCATAAATGTATTCGGCTCGGGCGACCGTCGCGCCTGCCGGGTTTTCGATCCAGGTCGCGGTCGGCAAGGCCAGCAGATTGCGGTTGCGGTATTGTGTTTGCACTGCCGCATAGGCCGGATCGTTGACCAGGAAAAGCGCTTTTTCGGTATTGATCTGCGTGCCTGGCGAAAATGAATCAATAAAGGTGTTGATGGTCGCAGGCGCGTTGTTGGCCGGGTTCGAGGTTGCCGTCGCTTGCGAAATCAAGGCGTAATCATAATGCTTTGTCTCGATCACATTCAGGTCGGCGTCATACGCCATCGTGGTGGTCTTGGTCAAGGCGTTGCCGCCTGTATTGAGCAAGATTTCGATGACTTTGGTGACTCTGGCATTGCGCGTGGCCGTTGGTTCTCCGGTGGGGGCCGCGGGCACCGGCCCCGCCACTTCCCATTTGCTGAGCGTGCGGCGTAACAATTGCCCGCCCGCCGTATAGGTGCGTTCGTCGTAAGCCCGGCCTGCCCGCGCATCATCAAACCCGAAAAGGATCGCGCCGCTGCCATTGCCGACGTGCAAATCACGCTCACTGTAGCTGTTGTTGGGCGTAATCACCTTGGCGGTGTACTTGCTGCTTTGCGTCGCCGAATAGTTCCACTCCACCAAATCCGTGCCATCGCCTTTGACACTCACCTGCCGCTTGGTGACGCCCCGATTGCCTTGATTGTAGGTCTGCGTATCAAAGCTCGAAGTGAGGCCGGGAATGATCCCGTACGTGAATTTTTCGTACCCGCCCGTCGGGTAAGTGATCTTTTCAATCTCGCCGTAGATGTTGTAGTTGAAGGTGTAAGTCTGGTTATTCGGCAGAATGAGTTGATAAAGCACGATAGGGTTGAAGGCGACATCCGGGCTCACTACATAATCATTGAAAAAATGCGTAAAAAGGCTGGGCAGGGCATTTAGCGGCGGCGCGTTCGTCGGGACATCCCCGTAATCTCCGATCGCGCGCAGTGAGCCGGCCCCCGGAGAAAGCACATTGGCATCGCCCAAATTACGCCACCAGAAAGTATAGCCGAGGGTTGACGACCCGGTACCCGGCAGGGTCTTGGGTGTGCAGGTCGAGCCGGGCGTGCAGGTGCTACCGTTACTCACCCGAAAGCCCAGCGTCCGCCCCAAGGTATCAGTCCACTGGCCGGTGCTGAACGTATAGGTCATCGTATTGCCATGACGATCAATGTATTGCGCCTGCGTCCCGCCACTAACGCTAAGCAGGTAACGCGCGCCGTCCGGCAAAGTCAGCGTGGCGGTCGTCGAGTCGTAGCGGACATTCGAGCCATCTACCGCAGAATAAGTGCCCGGATCAGGCCCGGTGAAATTCGAACTCAGGACATCGTCCTTGCGTAACTCGTGCGTTGCGCCATCGGGCATTGTCAGCAACATCCGATTGATATACCAAAGGGGCGGTGTGGGTGGATTTTGGTAACAGCCCGCTGCGTTGCAATACGGCTGGCCGTAGTTGCCACCCGAGCCATCGTAAGGGCCTCGTGGATTGTCGGGCAGCGCGTCAATCTTCGGGATGTCCCAACTGGCCGTCCAGCCAGACATCGTGCTTTCACTCCATTTGCCCTCTGTGCGCGCCTTGACCGGATTGACACCTGTCTTGAAGGTATCCATAAAGCGGATGCGCCACAACTTTGACGAGTACCGCAAGTTGAACGGCAAACTCCCACCACGCTGCGGATATTCATTGAGCGGGATTTGCATGCCCATCCCCAGCGTTGACGGATCAACCGTTAAATTGCTGCGCAGCGCAGCATCCACATTGCCCTGAGTGTATTTGATGTTCTGACCGAACGACACACTGGCATTCAGCAGCGACCACACGATCAGAAACCAAAGCGCAAAGCTGGCCAACCGCTGCGTGCGTGGCTGTTTTTGATTGGCGGTAGTAAGCGAAATGGATGGCTTGAGCATAACTGATTCCCTCATCTGGCTATCAAAGCGACTGTCATATGACTACACAAACTGCGATATTATTCGCCGGTAGCTACTGCGTGCTAACGGCGGTTTTTCCTGAAACGTAAGCGGCAAAAAAAGCGCGCGCCTGCTGATCACAGGTCAGACCTGACCGGAGAAGCCAGAAAGCAAGCTAATCCACTGGGAGCCGGAAGCTTCCTTACGGACCTTGCCATAGGCCGCACACACCTCTGACCAGTGCGGGTGCGGCGACGGCCTGTCCACCCAACGATTTTGGTGCGC
>JANOWX010000229.1:0-5425 GCA_031418175.1 Acidobacteriota bacterium
CGGGCATGGAGTTCAGGCTTTAGCCTGCTGTTTGTAGGGCAGCCTTTAGGCTGCCTTGAGCGAAGAACCATGCCAGGCTAAAGCCTGTGCGCCAAACCGCAGGCTAAAGCCTGAACTCCATGCGGCTAACGAAGCGGGGTGGTAATATACGGCAGCGCCGGGGTTGCGCCAATACTTCAAACAAATGCTCGACACTATCTTTCAATCCACAAAACCGGTCATCGGCATGATTCACGCCGGCGCATTGCCCGGCACGCCCGCCGCGCGGCACAGCGTCGCCGAAATCATCGCCACCGCTGTTCACGAGGCGCGCCTCTATCGCAACGGCGGCGTAGACGGCGTGATGATCGAGAACATGCACGACACGCCTTACCAGCGCGGCAGTGTTGGGCCTGAAATCGTCGCGGCCATGACGCTGGTCGCACAGGCCGTCAAAGCCGAAAGCGGTTTGCCCACCGGCGTCCAAATCCTGGCGGGCGCGAACCTCGAAGCAATGGCCGTGGCCCACGCCGCCGGATTGGATTTCATTCGTGCGGAAAGTTACGCCTTCGCCCACATCGCCGATGAAGGCTTGATCGAAGCTTCCGCCGCGCCGTTGTTGCGCTATCGCAAGCTGCTAGGCGCGGAACGCGTGCAGGTCTGGGCGGACATCAAAAAGAAACATTCGTCGCACGCCATCACCGCCGACATCAGTTTGGGCACGATGGCCGAAACGGTTGAATTCATGCGCGGCGACGCCGTCATCATCACCGGCAACGTCACCGGCGATCCGCCCCGGCTGGCCGATGTCGCCGAAGCGAAAACGCATTGCCGCCTGCCCGTGCTGCTCGGCTCTGGCGTAGACGCCGAAAACATCGGCGCGTTTTATCCGGCGGCGGACGGCTTCATCATCGGTTCGTATTTCAAAGCCGCTGGGCATTGGGCGAAGGCGGTCGAGGCGGCGCGGGTGGAAAGATTTATGCAGGTTGTGCGAAAGCTACGAATTTGAGATTTGAGATTCGAGATTCAAGCAAGATTGAGTGCCCCAAAATGAGTCAGACTTCTAGTTCACCAGTCTATCAATCGGCTGCGCAAGCCACTATCGCCGCAGCCGTCCAGCATTATCATTCGCTGCTCAACGGCGCGCTCGCCGACGATGCCCAAAGTAAATTGCTGGAAGGCACCGCGCGGCACCGGCTGAGTTTCGGCGCGCGCCCGATTTGCAACGTGCTGCGGCCACTGTTTGTCACCACGCGGCAATACGAATACATGCGGCGCGAATCGGCGCTGGTGCTGTCGGCGATTGAAAAGCTGTATGCCGCACTGATGCGCGATGCACGGTTGCGCGCTGAGTTGGATTTGTCTCCGGACGAAGAGCAGATCATTCAGATCGAGCCGGGCTTTCGCGCGCCCGATGCGAGTGGGCGCTTGGATGCCTTTCAGAATTCGCACGATGATTTCAGCTTTGTCGAATACAACGCCGACAGTCCCGGCGGCATTTTGTACGGCGACACCTTGGGCGAAATTTTCAGCGAGATGCAGTTGCTCAAAGAATTCAGCCGCCGCTATGCCGTGCGCCGCGTGCCGCTCAAACCGCAGTTACTGCAAACGCTGCTCGACACCTACCGGCAATGGGGCTGGCAGGAACGCCCGCGCATCGCCATCGTGGATTGGAACGAAGCCGCGACTTACGCCGAGTTTGAAATTTGCCGCGATTACTTTGAAGAGCAAGGCTATCCCACCATCATCGTTGACCCGCGTGAATTGGAATATCGCGGCGGCTGGTTGCGCGCGGGCGATTTCAAAATCAACCTGGTTTACAAGCGCGTCGTCGTGGGCGAATTGATCGAACGCGGCGGATTGCAACAGCCCCTGGTGCGCGCCGCACGCGACCGCGCCGTCTGCGTCGCCAATTCCTTCCGCGTGCAGATGCTGTTTAAGAAAGCCACCTTCGCCCTGCTCGACGATCCCGAACACGCACACCTGTTTTCCGTCGCAGAGATTTCAGCCCTGCGCCGCCACATTCCCTGGACACGCAAGCTGCGCGATGGTGTGACCACCTATCGCGGACGCCCGATTGACCTGTTCGATTTCGCCGCCGCCAACCGCGAAAAATTGGTGCTGAAACCCAACAGCGATTACGGCGGCAAAGGCGTCGTGCTCGGCTGGGAGGGCGACGAAGCGCGCTGGCAACAGGCGCTGTACGACGCGATTGACGGTTCATTCGTTTTGCAGGAACGCGTCGAAGTGCTCAGCCAGAGCTTCCCGACACTGGCGGGCAATGGCATCGCGTATGAAGACCGCTACGTTGATTTTGATCCTTACACCTGGGGCGGCGAAGACGTTGTCGGCGCGGGTGTGCGGCTGTCGGCGTCGGCGTTGTTGAATGTGACGGCGGGCGGCGGTTCGGCGACGCCGCTGTTGATTCTGGTGTAAGCTAAGCAAGGTTACCTGTTCTCTGTGCAAAACAACCGTGCCAACAAAGAAGTGCAGTCAGCTTCGATAGCGGCTGTTTCATTAGACATAAACCGAATTTGCCCAGAGGCAACTGTGATTGAAAAGTCCAGCCGCCACGCAATCCGATGGCTGCTGAACAAGTTGGCGCGATTTGCTATCGCGCCGCGAGGAGTCCCAAATGTCCCGCATAAGTAAAATCTGTTTCGCCACTCTCGCCATCGGTGTTATTGCTTGTGTCTCCATTTACGTTCCGCTTCCCTCCATCGCTGCAAATGTCGAGGCGCAAACCCAGACGCAACTGGTGCCGCTCGTGACCGACCAAACACTGCTGGCATTACCAAATGTCTTTGGGGTTCCGCAGCAAGGTGCGGTCGTCAACCAGTCTGGGGACTACGCGTTTTCTGGGAATGGCGCGTCGGCAATGTTCTACCGTCGCGCGGCGGTTGGGACGACCGTTCGCGTAATGCAGGCAGGCGATGAGGTCCCGGGCTTTCCGGGAAGCAGCGCTGACCTCATGCAGAGGCAACTCTTGAATAACTCGGGGCTGCTTGCGTTCAACGTGGATTTCTTCCAGTTGAACGGAGTCGGCCAGGGAATCATCTTCACGTTCAATGGGACCTCGCTCCAAAGAATCGTCGCCGGCAACGATCCGGCTCCAGGTGGAGGGGGCGCGACCTTCGGACGCACTATCCAACTCGTCGGTCTGAACGATTCCGGCGATATAGCGTTCACATCATCTGGGACTGGCCAATCCACTCTTTACATTGTGCCGGCTGGTGGCGCGCCCGTCCGCGTGGCCGGAGTGGGGGACGTAGCGCCCGGGACGGCGGGCGGCACACTCGGCTCCTTGACGCACCAATTTTTCGGCTTCAATTTCAATAACTTCGGCGAAGAATTGTTTCGCGCTAACATCACTGGCGGTTCCGGTGGCCAGGGACTGTTCGTCGCCAGCACCTCGGGCGTGAGGAAGGTTGTTGCGAGTGGTGACCTGAGACCTGAAGGTGGGACATTTCCCGCACCTACCTCGGGTTTTCTCAACAATACTGGGCAGGTAGCTTTCCAGGCTGGGAGTCTCTACATCAGCACGCCTAGCATCGGTACCTCCCTGCCTGTAGCGCCAGGCGACGCGGTGCCTGCACCCGTAGGAGGAACATTTGGCGCGAGTGGCTCAAGCTGGTCGCTCCGGGCTTTTAATGATGCGGGTAACATGGCTTTCACTGCCCCTGTAGCAGGCTCCGCAGTTAGCACTTCTGGTATTTTCCGCTTCCGGCCAGGCCATCCCGTTGAATTGGTGGCCTATCGTAATCAAGCTGCCGCGGGGGCCGGTGGCTCAACCTTTGGTGGTTGGTTTGCGTTCTCCATGAACAACACCGGCGTCATCAGCTTCCAAGGCAGCCTTTCTGGTGGTTCAGTATTGAATGGCATCTTCCAACAAACGGGTAGCAATCCGCCCTTCAATGTCGCTCTCGACGGTCAGGCGACAACGCTCGCGGTGGGAGGCACCTATAACTTAATGACCGGTGTTGTCTCCGCCACGAAAACGCTAAATAACGGTGCTGTCTACTTTAATTCTGATATTCAAGGTAGTACTGCCTACTACGGAGAGGTTCTGATTTCGGGCGGTGTGACGACCGCTCTGATGACCACGGCCGATGCACTGCCGGCAGGGGCGCGGGTCTCATTAAGGAGCTTTCGAGTCGGCGCAGCCGGGAACTTTGTGGGTTTCCTGGCTCGACATCCCGGTGGACCATCAAGCATTGCAATGCACCACATCACCACTCAGGCAACCAGTGTGCTCGTTAGCGACAGTGATTTGGCGCCTGGCACGGGCGGCGGACGGCTCAGAATAACGAGCACGAACAATGTCTTCGTCAATGTCAATGTCTTCGTCAATGTCAACGGAAGTGTCGCCTTCAGTGCCGGTATCATTGGTGGCGCGGTCCCCGGAACTTCAGCTATCTTTCTCGCCAGTCCGGGAAGCGGCGTGACCAAGGTCGCAGTCGTGGGTGACGTGTTTCCCGGAGGAACCATCCAGGCCCCTCAGCTAAGCCAGATAACACCCTCACCGATAAACAATGTCGGACAAGTGGCGTTCATCGCGGCTGTATCGGGCAGTTTCGCCGTCTTTGTTTGGTCGCCAGGGACTGGTCTGGCGAAAATCGCCGCTGTCGGGGACGTCACATCCTCCGGCGGAACGATCACAAGTCTTTTCGGAGGTTCTCTAGGAATTAATCCTCTTTCGATAAATTCCGTCGGCCAGGTCGCCTTCACGGCGACGACGACGGGCGGCGTGCTCGGAATTTACGTCGGCTCGGCGGGCGGCGCTCCCGCCAAAGTGGTCGCGGCAGGCGATCCGGGGCCGTCGGGCAGCACGTTTTCGGGGTTTGCAACTCCCGGTTTCAACGACAGCGGCGAAGTAGCTTTCATGGCGACTCTGACTGGCGGTCCGGGCGGTGGAGTATTTCTCGGTTCAACATCCGGGACACCGGTGGCGATCGCATTGAATGGCGTAGCCGCTCCCGCAGGTGGCAACTTCTCGATCACCTCAGCACGCCCCGATGCCTTGATCAATAACCAGCATGACGTAGCGTTTCGAGCGAACCTCACCGGCGGGAGTGCAGATTCAGGCTATTTTGTGCGTCGAGGGCAGCTAGGTGCCTTGCAGGCACCCGTACTGCAAGGCCAGTCTGCTCCCGGAACTTCAGGCGTCTTCGACACGATTTCCTCCAGCCTAAATAACCTAGTCGGAGAGAACTTCCAATTGGGTACTGCGGGCGATCTCGCCTTTCAAAACTCCTTCCTGGCGAATGGTGAGCCTGGCTTTGGCACCTGGCATTTGAAGATAGACAACACCATTGAGGAGATATTAGTTCGCGGGGTCATCGAGCCCGAGTTTGGTGGAGGCGCTGCGGTGGCATCCGCGCCCAGTGCATCCTGGAACAGCGGGGGACGCTACCCGGTTTGGGCAAGAGTTTCAGGCGGAACATTC
>JANOWX010000230.1:0-9456 GCA_031418175.1 Acidobacteriota bacterium
ATCACCAAGACCGACAGCCCCGACGCAGTGCTGCCGAACGGGCTGATTACCTACACCATCACGGTGAAGAACATTGGGCCTTCGGACGCGGGCGTGGGTGACTTCCAGGTGAACGAGCCGGTCTTCCCGCCCACGGGGACGACGCTGCAAGGGACGATCACGGCCAACGGGTTCAATTGCAACCTGGGCGTGACTTTCCCCTGCGTCAACACGGCGCCGTTGCCGGTGGGCGCAACCCACACCATTCAATTCACGGTCAGGGTTGACCCGAACTTCAACAACGGCCAACCGGGCGGCGCGATCAACAACACCGCGAACGTCCAGATTATCGGCGCGGCGATTGCCGATCCGAATTCGCAAAACAACCAGTCCAACACCGTGACGCCGGTCGGGCCGAATGCCGACTTGCAACTGACCAAGACGGCGGAAACCTCCACCGGTGTGCTGCAAGGTGCGACGGTGCGCGCGGGCGGGCCGTTCGTGGGGCCGATTGCGACGGCGAATGGCGCGATTGATTACGTCTTGACCTACCGCAACGTCGGGCAGGGCACGGCGATCAACGCGGTCATCACCGACGTGATTCCAAGCAATGCGATCGTGATCCCGCCGATTGTCGTGGCCGGAGCGGGAGGATTTACTGCCGGGAACTGCGCGATCGTGGTGGCGCCGGGTTCGGGCAATCAGATCCGTTGTACGGCGGCGAGTGTCGCCATCGGGGGCACCGGTACGATCAGCTTCCGCGTGCGTGTCCCGGCGGACATCACCAAGGATTCGATCGTCAAGAATCAGGGCAACATCACTTCCGATACGCCCGATCCGAACACGTCGAACAACCTGACGAATGAAACCCAGAACCGGGTGGACACGGCGGCTGATCTTTCCATCGTGAAGGCGCAGTTGCTTAACACCCCGCCAGGGCCGAATGTTGCGCCGCAACTCGCGGGCAACAACATCACCTACACGTTGACAGTGAACAACAACATCACGCCGCAATCGGGCAGCGATGCTCAGAATGTGACCGTGACCGACACGCTGCCGGCCCAGACGACCTTCGTTTCGGTCAGCAGTTCCAACCCCGACTTCAACTGCAACCACAGCGGCGGAGTCGTCACCTGCACGGCGCCGAAACTGGCGGCGGGCGCGCCTGTCACCACGATCACCATCGTGGCGAAGGTCAACGCCAACACGCCGAACGGCACGCCGATCACGAACAATTCGACGATCAGCGCGGCGACCAGCGACCCGAACCAGGCGAACAACGTTTCGGGGGTCACCACTAACGTCGCCACCGACGCGGCGGTAGTGCTCAGCAAGGCCGACAACCCCGACCCCGTCGTGGCCGGCACGAACCTGACCTACCTGTTGACGCTGACCAACAACGGGCCGAGCGACGCTCAGGCGGCGCAACTCGTTGACCTGCTCCCACCGAATACGACCTTTGTCTCTTATGTGGGCACGGGCGTGTTCGCCAACGCGAACGCTTGCGGCTACCACCTGCCGCTGAACCGGCTGACGTGCAATGCGTTGCCGGGCGCGACGCCGGGCACGGGCGCGGTGGCCAATGCTTCGACGGGCGTGCTGCCCGCCGGCGCGACGGCCAGCGTGACCATCGTGGTCACGGTCAATCCCGACGTGCCGCCCAATGCCTTGCCGCAAAATCCCGACGACCCGGCAGGGTTGTTGAATACGGCGACCGCGACCTGGACGGATGGCACGCCGGCGACGGCGAACACGACGACGACGACCATCCGCACGACCGTGCGGCACGAATCCGACATGCTCATCAAGAAGGAAGCGCCGGACTTCGTGACTGCGGGCACCCGCCTGGATTATCGCCTGATCGTTAGCAACCGCGGCCCGAGCACGGTGCTGGGCGATGCGACGCAAGGTTCCGTGATGGTGTCTGACTTGCTGCCTTTGGGCGTGACGCTCGCCGATATCAACGGCGCGGCGGCGGGCCTGGGCAACAATCCGTTTGTCAGTCCGGGCGGCCCGGGCAACTTCACTTGCTACCTGAACCCTGTCTTGGTGACAGGACGGCAGCAGGTCATCTGTCTGAACCAGGAAGGCGCCCTCGGCAACTTCCCCGCGGTCGGCAGTGTCGAGATCATCATCAAGGTTGACACCGCGTCAACCTTCCCCGAAGGCTCAAACATCGTGAATTGCGCGACGGTCACCCTGCGCAACGTCAACCCGACGCCGGAAGTTGATCCGCTCGGCGGCGGTCACCACGACCTCGGCAACACGGGCGTCAAACCCATCCTGCCGGTGGCCTTCCCGACCATCACCCAGGCAGCCAGCGGCAGCAACGAATCCTGCGATTCGACGGTTGCCCGCACAGCGGCCGATCTGGGCATCGCCAAGACGGCGGCGCCTGTGACCACGCCTCCGGGTTCTGGCCTGCCTGTTGTCGCTTTGCCACCGGTCAATTCGCCGACCGGTTCCGTCGCGGCGGGTGGTTACATCACCTACACGGTGCCGTTTGGCAACGCTGGTCCGTCTGACGCGGTCAACGTCCGCATCACGGACAACGTGCCGGGCAACACGGCCTACGTTGGAGCTATCAACGCGGCTGGCGCTTTCACCGCTGGCACGACGTTCCAGATCGCGGCCAACACCACTCCGGCGGTGCCGGCCACCCAAATCCTGTTGGATTGCACGGTGACCGGTAACCCTGGCACGGCGCAGATCACCTGCGTTCCGGCCAACAATACCGGCGTCAATGCGACCTTCGTGGCAGGCGTCCTGCCCGCGCGGTACACCGGCACGCTGACCTTCTATGTCAAGGTCAACGAATCGGTGACGGGCGGCACGATCGTCGGCAACGCGGCCAACATCACGTCGGCCCCGCAAGGCAACACGCCGGGCACGGCCGATGGCAACCCGGGCAACAACACGAGCCTGACGACCAGCAACCTGGTGGTCGCCAACTCGCAACTCTCCATCACCAAGGCGCTCAAGGCCGGGCAGGTGTTTGCGGCAGTGCCGCCGGCAGCCGCCAACTCGTTGATTCCGGGTACGCAATACACCTACACGATCAACGTGACCAACAACGGCCCGTCGGATGTCTCGAACGTCCGCATCATTGACACGATCCCGGCGAACGCCAAGTACGTTGCGATCAATCAGGTCGCGCCGTTCAACGCCACCTTCACCTGCGCGCCGCCCACCGGCATCGTTGATCCGGCAGGCAATGGCGGTCAGGTGCAATGTACGGCTCCGTTGCTGTCGGCCAACGCGCCGAACAACACGGCGTCGTTCGAGATCACCATCTTTGTTGATCCGTCAACCAAGACGCCGGTGACCAACACGGCGGTCATCAACGCGACGATCAACAACTTCAACACTTCGACGACGGCGACTTCGAGCGTGACCAACCCGGTTGGCCCGACCTCGGACATCGTGTTGGTCAAATCGCACACGAATACCTCTGCTGACGGCCTCTCGGTTGTCGCCGGTACGGTCTTCGAGTACACGATTAACGTCACCAACAACGGCCCGAGCGCGGCGGCGATGCCGCGCTTGAACGACATCATTCCGGCCTTCCAGACCATCGTCGCGAAAGCGGGCGTGGTTCCGGCAGTGGCGGATGTGACGTTGCCCACGGGCTGGACGTGCTTGCCTGCGAATTTGATCGGCTTTGGCAATGGCGCGACGCTGGTATGCGACGGGCCTACGCTGCCGCCGAACAAGAAACCGAACGGCGACCCGAATCCGGCGGGCACGATTCAGTTCAAGTTCAAGGTCTTGCAAGACCCCGCGACGCCGCAACCGGCGCCGACCTTCTACGACAACTGCGTGACCTTCGAGTCCATGTCGTTTGACCCGACCACAGTTGGCGACGGCCCAACCGTCCAACCCGGCTTGCCGGATACGACGGCGGACGTCAACGGACGTTTCGTCAACGCCAGTGTTTGCGATCGCGTGAACATCACCTTCCTGTCGCCGCTGACGGCCACGAAGACGGATACACCTGATCCGGTCATCGCGGGCAACCTGTTGACCTACGTGATCACCGGTTCGCCGATTGGGCCGAGTGCGGCGCTCAACTTCACCATCGAGGACCCGCTGCCGGTGGGCACGGTCTTCATCAGTGCGGTGGCTTCGGCTGGCGCGACCCTGACCACACCGGCGGTCAATGCCAACGGCACGGTCAGGGCGGTCTGGGATGCGGCGGGCGGTACGCCGGGCGGTTTGACGCCTGTCGGCACCGTGCGGACGCTGACCATCGTCGTGCGTGTCTGTCCTGACTTCCAGCAGATTCGTACGCTGGCGGATGCCGGGATGTGCGTGCCCAACCTGATCAACACGGCGAGTATCTTCGCAAATGTTACGCCGCCCAACCCACCGGTGAATCCAATCCTGGCTACCTCGACGACGACGGTGCAGGCGCAATCAAATCTGGGCATCACCAAAGCCGGTCCGGCTTCGGCGATTGCGGATTCGGTCGTGACCTACACGTTGACGGTGACCAACGCCGGGCCGTCCAACGCGAACAATGTGGTTGTCACGGATGTGTTGCCGAAAGGCTTCACGCTGGTGGCGGGCAGCATCGTCATTACACCGACGGGTGGCACGTTAGGCGTCGGCTCGAATCTCGCGCCGGTAGGCTTGGCTGCCGGTTCGCCGACGACCGATGCCGCAGGCACACAGACGGTGGCGATCAATCTTGGTGTGATCGGCGCGGCCAACCAGTGTGGCCCGGTGATCTACCCGACGAGCGCGACCATCACGTTCCGCGTGCGCGTACCGAAGAAGCATCCGAACGTCATCGTGACCAACACGGCGACGGTGGTCTCCAGCAACTGCTTGCCGGAGACGGGCACGTTGGCGGTGCAAACCAATCCGCTCTCGGGCTTCCCGGCGATCATCACGCCAGGCACCGGGATGCTGGCGAACAACCGGGCGTTCTTCGACACCACCATCGGCCCGTCGCAGAATGATCCTGGTCCGGGTGCCGGCTATCCCGCGACCGCCGAGATCAGCGACCAGAAGGCAGGTTCGATCCTGTTCTATCCGATCTACACCTCGGATGCGGCCAACCCGAATTCGCAGAACACGCGCATCAGTATGACCAACATTTCCAGTGTTGAGAGTACGACGGTGCACCTGTTCGTGGTGGATGGGGCTTCCTGCTCGGTGCTGGATGCGTTCATCTGCTTGACGCCGAATCAGACCGCGACGTTCCTGGCTTCGGACTTCGATCCGGGCGCCACGGGTTACATCGTCGGTGTGGCGGTTGACAACAACACCGGCTTGCCGGTCGCGTTCAACTGCTTGATCGGCGACGAGTTCGTCAAGTTCGCCACCGGTCACCAGGCCAACCTGGGCGCCGAAGCAGTGGCTGCCGTGATGTTCAATCCGGCAGGCACCTTGGATCCGATAGCGACAACGGTGAACCTGAACTTCAACGGGATGAACTACAACCGGCTGCCGGCGCTGCTGGCCTCCGACAACATCCCGAGCCGTGCTGATCAGAACAACACCTTGCTGATCGTGGACGCCATCGGTGGTAACTACACCCGTAGCGGCGCGACGCTGACCTCGTTGTTCGGCTTCCTGTACGACGATGCCGAGATCGGGTACAGCTACACGCAGAACGTTGCGACCTGCCAGTTCCGTTCGCAGTTGACCAACAGCTTCCCGCGGTTGTTCAACGGCTTTACGAACGTCATACCGGCAGGCCGGTCGGGCTGGATGAAGATCTCTTCGACCAGCACCGCCATCGGTATCATCGGTGCGCAGATCAACCAGAACCCGAATTCGAATTCGAGTTCGGGCGCGTTCAATCAAGGCCACAACCTGCATAAGCTGACCTTGAATCCGAGCGTCACCCTGACGATGCCGATCCTTCCACCGGCTTGCCAATAAGCCGGTAGACAAGCTATACCGGGGCGGTTCTTTAACGAATCGCCCCGGTAGCGAATCAACAGAATTTCAATTTAGAAGGCCAGGGCTTAACCGCTCTGGCCTTCTTTGTCTTTGGTGCTATGACAAAACTGCTTTGTGTAATGTTCGGCGGCGCTCTCGGCTGTGCTTGCCGTTATGGCGTGGGGCTGCTGGTCAACAGTTGGCTCCGGCAGCCGAAATTTCCCTATGCAACATTCCTCGTCAATCTTTCAGGCAGTTTAGTCATCGGAATGCTGGGCGAACTCTATCGCCTGCAAGTGCTCACGTCGGCGGAATGGCGGCTGGCCTTGATCACGGGGTTGCTGGGCGGCTATACAACTTTTTCAGCCTATTCGCTCGAAAACCTTTCATTGTTGCGCGCGGGCGAATGGGTGCTGATGGCGACGTATGCGAGCGCGAGCGTGTTGTTGGGGTTGCTGTGCGCCTGGGCCGGGATGCGTATCGCGCAGTTGATTTGACTCAGTTGGCTAATGCGTATGCGGTACAGCGAGCGGTAGCGACCTGATGACTTTGCGTATGCAACCTGCCGAGAGCCAAGTCGCTACCGCTCCCTGTACCGCACCGGTGGCTGGGCCGCGCCACTGTGTAGCAAACTGCAATCCGCCTGAACGGCTGGCTCGCTCAATTCGCAACCCGTGTGCTACTCTCCGCGCCAGCAATTTCACGCGCGCCAGCGGTCACGGCGCCTTCATTTCGCCAACACCAGCGCAGTCAAACCTGCAACGACAGGAGCAACGAACGTTATGTCCGAACTGACGATCCTTTGCATGACCAGTTATGAAAAAGGCCAGGAATTCATGCGCGAATGCAAGCGCCAGGGCTGGCGCGTGCTGTTGTTGACCGCTGAAAAGCTGAAAGACGCCAAATGGCCGCGCGAATGCCTGGACGAGGTTTATCTGATGTCCGACTTGACCGTCCGCGCCGAGGTCTTCAACGCCGTCAGTTTTCTGGCGCGCAGCGAACACCTCGACCGCATCGTCGCGCTCGATGAATTCGACATCGAGATGGCCGCCGCCTTGCGCGAACATTTGCGCATTCCCGGCATGGGCGAAACCACCAGCCGCCATTTCCGCGACAAGTTGGCGATGCGCGCCCAGGCCCACGAATACGGCATCCGCGTGCCCGATTTCGCGCCCGTGCTCAATTACGACAAGCTGCGTGAATATATGACGCGCGTGCCCGGCCCCTGGGTGTTGAAGCCGCGTTCTTCGGCTTCGGCCATTGGTATCAAGAAAATCAACGCCGCCGCAGAGCTGTGGCCCCTGCTCGATCAACTGGGCGACGAGCAATCACACCACGTGCTCGAACGCTTCGTCCCCGGCGATGTCTATCACGTAGATTCCGTCGTCTCGGAACGCGAAGTCGTCTTTTGCGCCGTCAGCAAATACGGCGATACGCCGATGAATGTGGCGCACAGCGGCGGCATCTTCACCACGCGCATCCTGCCGCGCGCGAGTCTGGAAACCGTCGCGCTCGAATCTATCAATCACGAAGTCGTCCACGCGCTGAAGATGGTGCGCGGCGTCACGCACGCCGAATTCATACGCAGCCACGCCGACGGACATTTTTACTTTCTGGAAATCGCCGCGCGCGTCGGCGGCGCCAACATCGCCGAGATGGTCGAAGCGGCCACCGGGCTGAACCTTTGGGGCGAATGGGCGAAGATCGAAACCAGCACGCCAGAGAAACCTTACCGCTTGAAAGAACTGCGTCAGGATTACTCAGGCATTTTGATCTCGCTGGCCAAACAGGAATGGCCCGACACGTCGGCATATGTTGATCCCGAAATCGTCTGGCGCATGAACAAGGAATACCACGCCGGGCTGATCGTCGCGTCACCCGCGCACGAACGCGTGAAGGAATTGCTGGACGGCTATACCGAGCGGTTTTATCAGGATTTTTATGCGACGGCGCCGTTGCCGGATAAGCCGACGGCGTAACGATGGCGGTGTGAGAGTCAACAAGTGAAAACGCCAAGAGGCCAAGAGCGCCAAGGTTTCCTCAAACAGTCAAGGGCTGAGTGGGCTGCTTGGCGCTCTTGGCGCTCTTGGCCTCTTGGCGTTGATGGCAGTCAATCGTTGCTACAGCATTGGAATCATTGCCGAGGTTTCAGGGCCTCAAGCAATTAGCTTTTGCTCGCTGACATACCGGAAGCATGCTTTAACATTCTCTTCCTCGAGTTTCGTCTTCTTTCTTAGCGCGCGGCATCCAGCCCATTCAGCCCGCGTTTGTAATTCGGATCCAGCGCCGCAATGTCCGTGCGATAGCTGACCGTATTCGCCGCCGGAAAATTGGCCGGGACTTTTTGCGTTACCTTGCTGGTCGCCGCCCATTCCGTCCCGCGTTGAAACGTCGTGATGAAGCCCACGCAACTCAGAGCCACGACGTCGTGACCCAGCGCTGTGTGAAAGATGCGGCCCTTGCCGAAACTGAGCGTCAGCAACATCGGTTCGTCGTGGCCCGTGCCTTTGTTGTTCGGGTCTGAATACGCCGTCGCCAGCACGTTCATGTTTTTGCCCGGCCCGCGCAAACGGGCGTAAAGCTCATCGCCCTGATGCATCCAAAGTTTCGGCAGGCCCTTGGTGATCGGATGATTTACGTCGCGCGTGTTCATCTGGTACGGCGTGCGCGCGCCGTGACTGCCCGCGTCGCCATGCGAATTGTCGGAAACGAGCTTGTCGTCTTTGAAGTACCAGAACGGCCCGGCTTTTTCGTTGCGATTGCGCCAACCGCCGACGCCGATCATTTCGTTAAAGGCCGGCCAGCCCGCAAAGGCGTTGTCCGCCGCGTGCACAATAACCAGGCCACCGCCATTTTTGACGTATTGCTCAAACTCGGCTTTCAACGTGGCGGGCCAGCGTTCATCAGGCGCGTCGTAATTGAGCACGACGACCTGATAGTTGCCGAACGCCGGGTTGAAGTTGCTGTAAGCGCCGCCCGCCGGAGGCGCGGTCACGACGTCAACCTGAAACAGCCCGGTTTCTTCGAGCTGCTTTTTCAGCACCGGCGTGATGAGTTGCCAATTGTGGTACGTCCCGGCGCTCTCGCCGTCGAGCAGCATCACGCGAATCGGCGCGGCTGCGGGCACGGCCAGCGCGGTCAGGGTGAGCAGTAGAATTGTGCGGAGAAATCTTTTCATAGGTTGGGTATGCAGTCGTTGCGCCATAGCAGGTGTAGGTCAGACGGGTCATTCTCCCTGCGCAATTCTTCCTTCTCAATTCCTCGCAGCGCTCAACCCCATGCAATTGCCCCACTGCTAAAGAAGTGAGAATTGCGAATTGAGAAGGGAGAATGGTTGCCGTCGCAAGGTTGGCGAGTGACTCGAATGAGCCATCCGATGGTCAGCGCTTTTCTGCCAGATTGTCTTTGTTTTTCTGATTGAAGCGCCAGCGCTCAAGTGCCATCACTCAAGTGCCATCACTCAATACTTCGTCAACTAAGTTCTTTGAGAGAAAGCGGACGGCAACACGTAGTAACGAATTTATTCGTTTTGTGCTGCGGCCAGGACTGAACGATTGAAATCGTTACTACGTGGTGCCGTCCGCT
>JANOWX010000231.1:0-3263 GCA_031418175.1 Acidobacteriota bacterium
CCAGCGAGCAATCCCGGTTCCAGGTGAAATGCTGCGGCCATTTTTGGCGGCGTGGATGAAAGAGCCGCACCGCGCGCTTGGTTAATGGATCAAGGGCTTCCGTCCGTGTGTATTTATGGCTATTGCAACCCTGGCAAGCCAGCGCCAGATTGGCGGCGGTGGTCTTGCCGCCTTTTTCCACTGGAATAATGTGTTCCATGGCGAAGGAAGAAACGGCGTGTGAAACCGGGCTGTGACAGTATTCGCAGCGGCCCCGCGCGCGTTCGTACACCTGCCGCCGGAGTTTTGCTGGAACGTTTGGCCTAGACATACGGCATTGGATCAAGGCCGAGTTGGCGCATCAGTTGAGCGAGCGGGACGTGACGCAATTGGGCCAATTCGAGCAGGTGTTTCATGCGCGCGGCTTCGAGTAATTCCACCTGATCGGTCAACTGCAACAACTCCTGCTGTTCGGTGGGCGACAAGTTGCGCTCATCGCGGCGCGCCAGCAATGCTTCGTACCGTTGTTGCAGCGCGGCCGGAACCGGTTGATTGATTTGTGACAGCAACTCGGATTCGGCCACCGGCAATTGCGGCGTATTGATTTGCGCGCGCAACGCCAGCACACCTTCGACGAATTGATTGAGTTCCTGCCGCGACAATTGCCGCGCGGCATTGAGCAGATGGTCGGAAGACAGATGGGCTTCAATTTGAATCGTTGGCATAAGCACAAACTCCTTGGGAATGACGAGCCGATGATACGCCAGGGTTGGCGGTTTTGACTACGCCCTTCGTCACCGAACTTTTGCCAGCTTACGAAGGAAATGGCAGAATCCGCGCCGGAAGGTTGAACCAATGACGCAATCACCCAAACAGTTTTAATTGAATTGACTCATCACTTCACCAATTGTAAAGGAGAAATGTATGCAAGTAACAACCTACGAGGCCATCGTCGAAAACGGGCAGGTTAAACTGTCCAACTCCGTCCGGCTCCCTGAAAAAGCCAAAGTTTATGTGGTGGTTCCGAGCACGCCAGTACGGTCAAGTTTTTTCGTTGGCGGTCCGCGTTTAACCCATCCCGAACAAGCCGCCGATTTCGTCAAAGAAGTGATTGAGGAGGCGCCGGATGCCGACGTATGACGACGTGCTCTTCACCCCTCCGGCTCCGGTAGTCAAAGTCACGCTACGGCACCATGAAAGCGGCGCGACCTTTGTGGGTGAGAAGTCTTTTCAACACAAAGGGGCAAAGGAACAAAGGGACAAGGGCGCTGAAAGTAAAGAGTTGCCGCGCAAACTTTGACCGGCTTTGCCCCTTTGTTCCTTTGCCTCTTTGTGTTGAAAAGGCTTCCCACCTTACCCACAGAAATCCCCGTAGTGCCGAAAATGGAAACACTTTTTCACGATCTCTCCCACGCCTTCCACCGCCTCACTCAAAACCCCGGCTTCACCGCCGCCGCCCTGCTCTCGCTCGCCCTCGGCATCGGCGCAAACAGCGCGTTGTTCAGCGTCACCAATGCGTTGTTGCTGCGTCCGTTGCCCTTCAAGGACGCCGACCGCGTGGCGATCATGTGGAATCGTTCGCCGGGCTTGAACGTCGAGCAGGATTGGTTTTCGCTGGGCCAGTATCTGGACATCAAGCTCGAAAACCGCAGCTTTGAAGCGGTCGCCGTGGCGCGCGACAGCAGCTTCAACCTGACTGGCCAGGGGCAACCGGAATACGTCGAAGGCGCGCGTGTTTCATCTTCGCTGTTTCCGTTGCTGGGCGCGCAGGCCGTGCTGGGGCGTGTGTTGACACCGGCAGAAGACGAGAAGGGGGCCGCGCCAGTCGTGTTGTTGAGTTACGGCTTTTGGCAACGGCGTTTTGGCGGCGCGCGCGATGTGCTGGGGCGCACGCTGACGCTGAATGACAACAACTTCACCATCGTGGGCGTAGTCGGGCCGGAATTCACCTTGAGCAAAGAGGTGCTGCCGACGGTGAATGGCATACGGCGCGCCGATGTGTTGTTGCCGCTGCCCCTCAGCGCCGCCGACCGCACGAATCGTGGCGGCGAGGATTTCAACATCTTCGCCAAGTTGAAACCGGGCATCGGCTTCAAGCAAGCGCAGGCCGAGATGGACGCGCTGGCCGAACAGATGAAGCGGCAGTATCCCGACAGCTACCCGGCCAACGGGCGGTTGACGCTGAGCGTAGTGCCGCTGTTGGAACAGGTCGTCGGCAATTTGCGGCTGGCGTTGTATGTGCTGCTGGGCGCGGTCGGCTTCGTCTTGCTGATCGCTTGCGCCAACGTGGCGAACCTGTTGCTGGCGCGCGCGACGGTGCGGCAAAAAGAGCTGGCGATTCGCGCGGCGGTGGGCGCAAGCCGCGCGCGCATCGTGCGGCTATTGCTGACCGAAAGCATGCTGCTGGGCGTGTTGGGCGGGCTGTTGGGCTTGGGGCTGGCGCTTGTTGCGGTCAAAGCCTTGCGCGCGTTTGGGCCGGAGAATCTGCCGCGCTTGGGCGAGATTGGCGTAGATGGGCGCGTGCTGGCGTTCACGGTTGCGGTGTCGGTGCTGACGGGCGTGATCTTCGGTTTGTTGCCGGCCTTGCGCGCATCGCGGGTGGATTTGAACGAAGTGTTGAAAGAGGGCGGACGCAGCGGCGCGGGCAGCGGCCATCAGCGCACGCGCAAGCTGTTGGTCGTGGTCGAAGTCGCGCTGGCCTTGGTCTTGCTGATCGGTGCGGGGCTGTTGCTGCGCAGCTATCAACACATCCTGCGCGCCAATCCGGGTTTCGATCCGCGCGGCGTGCTGGCGTTGCGGCTGACGTTGCCCGCGACGCGCTATGCCACGCCGGAGGCGGTCTTCAACTTCTACAAACAACTCGGCGAGCGCGTGCGAGAGATCCCCGGTGTTGAATTCACCGGCACCAGTTACGGCTTGCCGCTCAGCGCGACTTCGGCGGCCTGGGGGCCGGTGACGGTCGAAGGCTATGTGCCGAAAGCGGCGAGCGAACTCATCATCTCGAACGAACGCTTTGTCAGTCCCGACCAGTTGCGCGCGCTGGGTATGCCGCTGGTCAAGGGCCGCCATTTTGATGAACGCGACGTGCGCAAAGAAATGGGCGGAGTGCTGGACGTGACGCTGGTCAACGAAGCCTTCGCGCAACGTTTCTGGCCGAATGAAGACCCGCTGGGCAAACGTATTCAACGCGGCGGCAAAGGCCCGTGGCGCACCGTCGTCGGCGTCGTGCGCGATGTCAAAGAGGTCGCGCTCGAAAACGAACCGGCCATCACGCTCTACCATCC
>JANOWX010000232.1:0-20737 GCA_031418175.1 Acidobacteriota bacterium
GGATTCCAGGGCGGCTCGCCAACAAGTGCTCCGCAGGTTGGACAACCTACGGTACAGCTTTTTCTTTGTTTACCGCGTTCCTATTTGCTCGCCACTTGGCGCGCCGCATCCAGCGTCAGCCGCTGTCTGCGCCGGTACGACAGATTTGCCATATGCGCGGCGATGGCCGATTTGTAGCCAAGCTCCGCCGATGAATTCGGTTCTTTGCGCGAACGTACGCATTCAACGAAGTTGGCATAGTGGTTGTCGCCCTTCGCTTCGCCTTTGATTGAAACCGTGTCCGGGTTATTCAGCTTCTCCGGCGCGTAGCTCCAGCCGCTGGCCGATTTGCCGCTGACCATGTCGGTGGTGCCGGCCAGCCATTCAATCGTGCCATGCGAACCGAGGATGCGCACGCCCAGGCCGTAGCGGCTGTTGCTGAACGTGGATTGCCAGGTCACGACCAGATCGTTCGGATAATCCAGCGTCGCGGCAATCGTGTCGGGCACCTCGCGTCCGTCTTTTTCAGCGAAGACGCCGCCGGACATGTAAGCCGCCGTGGGCACGCCCAGATCGAGCACGCCGATGATGTAGCCGATCTGATGCACCATGTTCTCGGTGATATTGCCGCCACTGAATTCCCAATACAGCCGCCAGTTGATGAATTTGTGCGCGTCAAAGGCGCGCGCTGTGCGGCCATTCAAAAACGCTTTCCAATCCACATTCTGCGCGGTGCAGTCGCTGGGAATCGGGCGCACCCATTGGCCTTTGCCGACGGGCGTATTGCGGCTCATCCACGCTTCGACGTGTGCGACTTTGCCGAGCTTGCCGTCTTTGACCCATTGGCGCGCGTCTACGAAATAGCCCGCGCTGTTGTGTTGCTGGCCGACGCCGATGACGCGCGAGGCCGCGACTTTTTTGGCGGCGGCGAGACAGGCTTCGGCCTCTTCGATAGACCAGGTCATGGTCTTTTCACAGTAAAGGTCTTTGCCGGCGGCGACGGTATCGAGGAAGTGGCGCGCGTGACAATGCAGCGGGGTGGCGACGATCACGGCGTCCACATCTTTCGATTCGAGCAGCTTGCGGTGATCGCCAAAATTTTGCTTGATTGAAGGCGCAATCTTTTTCGCTTGCGCGTGGCGGGCGTTGTAAACGTCGGCGGTCGCGACAAATTCGGTGTTGGGCACTTTGACGAATTCACTCATCAATTGTTGGCCGCGATCGCCAGGGCCGATGATGCCCAAACGGACGCGGTCGTTCGCGCCTAGCACGCGGCCGTATGAAGAAGCGGACAGGGCAGTGGCGACAGTCGCTGCGGCACTACCGGTAATAAAGGTTCTGCGTTGAATTTTGCTCTGGCTCATACAAAAAGGTTCCTCTCTTGAACTCGAACTTGTGGTTGGAATGGGTTGTGTAATGCAGGCGCAGGATAAGATGAGTTGGTCAAGCAATCAAAGCAGTAGAGCGGAGCGTGTGGTTTTGTGGTGTAAATTTATCCTGACGCGTGGCGCGGGCCGCAGGCCGTGCGTGAACTGGTCTTTCGCGTTTTCCCGTTGCGTGCGAAGATGAAGCTGCAATTCCATGCAGATGCCTTCAATCTGACAGCTATACCAGCGGTTGTTTTGCCGAGCGCGGCCAGTCTGGCGCTCGTTATCGGTAATCCGAACTGCGGCAAGCTCACGGCGTCTTCGGCGACGGGGCGGCAGTTGCAGTTTGGCTTGAAGCTGGTGTTTTAACTTTGCGATGACAGCCAAACTGCGCCGCTGCTTTTGCGTGGCAGCAAAGCTTGGCTATTTCAACGGCCGTATTTCCACACAACCACCTTTTACAAACACATGCCTTGGACACAAGTTTATTCACCCGTTGCCAATCATCTGTTTCTTTCGGCCCTGGTGGCCGCCATCCCCGTCGTAGTCTTGCTGGGGCTGCTGGCCTTCTTTCACATGCGCGCTCATCTGGCCGCCGTGATCGGTCTGGCGGTTTCGCTGCTGATTGCGGTGCTGGTGTACCGGATGCCGGGCTCGCTCGCCTTGGCGGCGGCGGGCAATGGCGTCGCCTATGGCTTGTTTCCGATTGGTTGGATCGTGTTGTGCGCGATTTTTATTTACGACATCACGGTGGTCACCGGGAAGTTTGAAATCATACGGGCCACGGTGGCGCACCTCACCGACGATGATCGCATTCAGGCGTTGATCATCGCCTTCAGCTTCGGCGCGTTTATCGAAGGCGCGGCCGGGTTCGGCACGCCGGTCGCCATTTCTGCCGCGATGCTGATTGGCCTGGGCTTTAAGCCGCTGCTGGCTTCGGGCATTGCGTTGATCGGCAATACGGCACCGGTGGCGTTTGGCGCACTGGGCACACCGATCATTGCGTTGGCGCGCGTGACGGGCCTGCCGCTCGAACAATTGAGCGCGATGGTTGGGCGGCAATTGCCGTTCTTTTCCATCATCGTGCCGTTCTGGATGATTTGGGCGATGGTGGGTTGGCGCAAAACGCTCGCCATCTGGCCCGCGTGTCTGACTTGCGGCGGAAGCTTTGCCATCGTGCAATTTCTGGTCAGCAACTATCACGGTCCCTGGGTGGTGGACATCGCCGCCGCTTTGGTTTCGATTTTGGCGCTGCTGGTCTTGCTGAAATTCTGGCAGCCCCGCGAAGTCATGCGGCAAAACCAACACGGCGAATTGGCCGCCAAGCCCGCCAACCGCGACGCGCTGATCGCCTGGATGCCGTGGATAATTTTGTCGGTCGTGGTTTTCGTCTGGGGCCTGCCGCAAGTCAAAGCCGCGCTCAATCACGTCGGCCTGATTAACATTACCGTGCCTTACTTGCACAACCAGGTCTTGCGTATGCCCCCGGTCGTGGCGCAACCGAAAGCCGAAGAAGCCGTGTTCGCCTTGAACTGGCTTTCGGCCACCGGCACGGGCTTGCTGTTGTCGGGCATCATCGGCGGTTTGTTGCTCGGCTTAAGCCCGGCGAAATTGATGCGCATCTTTGGGCATACCGTTTGGCGCGTGCGCTATTCGTTGCTGACGATTGCGGCCATGCTGGCGTTGGGCTTCACCACGCGCTATGCCGGTTTGGATGCGACGATGGGTTTGGCTTTTGCGAGCACCGGCAGCTTGTTTCCGTTCTTCTCGGCCATGCTCGGCTGGCTGGGGGTGGCGCTGACGGGCAGCGATACTTCTTCAAACGTACTGTTCGGCAACCTGCAACAAATCACGGCCCAACAGCTTGGCATCTCGCCCGTGCTGGCCGCCGCCGCCAATTCATCCGGCGGTGTGATGGGAAAAATGATTGACGCGCAATCCATCGTCGTCGCTGGCGTCGCCACCGGGCAAGAGGGCAACGAAGGCGAAATCCTGCGCTACGTTTTCTTTCACAGCCTGGCGTTGGCGATGTTGGTGGGCCTGCTGGTTTATCTGCAAGCCTATGTCTTCCCCGGAATGATTCCGACCCATTGACCTGTTGTCAGTTCACGCCAGCAAGGTTTTTTGCACCACGCCATACACATCGGTCAGCCGGAAATCGCGGCCTTGAAACCGGTAGGTCAAGCGTTGGTGATCGAAGCCGAGTTGATTGAGCAAGGTCGCATGCAAATCGTGCACATGCGTGCCGCCTTCCGTTACGCCAAAGCCGAGCTCATCCGTTTCGCCGTGCAGATAGCCAGCCTTGAAGCCGCCGCCCGCGACCCATAGCGTGAAGCCTTCGATGTGATGATCGCGGCCCGTCGTCTCGCGTACTTCGCCCATCGGCGTGCGCCCGAATTCGCCACCCCAAACGATGATCGTGTCTTCGAGCAAGCCGCGTTGTTTCAGGTCGAGCACGAGCGCGGCGCTGGCCTGATCCACTTCGCGGCAACGGGCTTCGATGTCGCCGTCGAGGTTGTTGCCGCGTTCGCCGTGATGATCCCAGTCGGTGTGATACAACTGCACAAAGCGCACGCCGCGTTCGATCATGCGCCGCGCCAGCAAGGCATTCGCCGCGAAGCCCGGCTCGCCCGGCTTCACGCCATAAAGCGCCAACGTCGCGGCTGATTCCTTGCTCAAATCCATCAACTCCGGCGCGCTGGTTTGCATGCGAAAGGCCATTTCATAAGCGTTAAGCCGCGTCAGGATTTCAGGATCGCCGGTCTTCTCGTGCCGCGCTTTATTCAACGCGCCGACCGTGTCGTAAAAATCGCGCTCCTGTGCGCGCCCCAGCCCCGCCGGGCTTTGCAAATTCAGAATCGGATCGCCCTGTCCGCGAAACGGCACGCCCTGAAACGAAGTCGGCAAAAAGCCGCTACTCCACAACGTCGCGCCACCGCGCGGCCCGCGCGGCCCGCTTTGCAACACGACGAAACCGGGCAAGTCCTTCGATTCGCTGCCCAGCCCATACGTCACCCATGCGCCGAATGCGGGCCGTCCCGGAATTTGAAAGCCCGAATTCATAAACAGCTTGGCCGGCCCGTGATTGAACACATCGGTGGACATCCCGCGCAACCAGCAAACTTCGTCCACGATTTTGCGATGATGTGGCAGCAATTCGCTGAGCGTCATCCCGCTTTGCCCGTAGCGCGCAAACTTGCGTTTCGTGCCCAGCAGCGTTTCGTTGCCTTTCAGAAAGGCGAAGCGCTTGCCTTGCATCAAGCTGGACGGCGGCGGTTGCCCGGTCAATTCGCGCAGCTTCGGCTTGTCTGAAAACAATTCCAATTGCGAAGGCGCGCCCGCCATGAACAGATAAATCACCTGTTTGGTTTTGGCCGGCAGCGGCGGCTTGCGCGGTGCCATCGGATTGGCCGGATCAATTTGCGGCCGTTGCGGTTCAGCGCTCAAACCATCACGCGCAAGCAGAGAGTTCAGCGCGATGGAACCTAAGCCCACCGCGCATTGTCCGAAGAAATGACGGCGTGTCGCGCCTTGCAATTCATTTTGAGACGGTGTGTTCATAATTTTCATTTTGCCGGAAGGTCTACGATCTCGACCCAGTTAGGAATCTTGCCCGTCGGATATTCCTTGAGCTTGGTGAGCTTTCCGGTGCCGGACTCTATCTGGTAACTGGACATGCGGTGGGAACGCATGCCGACTACCAACAAATAACGGCCGGCAGAATCAATACTCAAGCTGCGCGGCATCGTCTCAGTCGGAATGCTTTCGATCAGCGTTAAGGTTCCATCCGCTGCATTGACCTTGAAACCCGTGAGCGTATTCGACGTGCGCTCTGAACTGTAAAGGAACTTGCCATCGGGCGTGATGTGCAGATCGGCGGCTGCGATCCTGCCCGTAACGCCCGGCGGCAATCCACTGACCGATTGTTTCTCTTTGAGTTGGCCTTTGGCCGCATCGTAATCAAAAACATGCACCGTCGTATCGAGTTCGCCAAGGACGTACACGAGCTTGCCGTTCGGATGAAAGACGAAATGACGCGGGCCGGTCTTGGCTTTCAGGGAAACCGAAGGCACGAAAACCGACGGCGGTGTGTGCGGCTCAAGCTTTCCGGTCGCCGCCTCGAACTTGAACACGTTGACCAGATCGTTGCCCAGCGAAGCCGCCAGCACAAACCGGTTTTTCGCATCCACCAGAATGGAATGCGCGTTCGTATGATTTTCTAAAACCTGCTGCGTCGGCCCGATCACGCCATTCGCGCCGATAGGGCTGACGGTAAACTTGTGACCGGAATAAGAAGCGGCGAATAGAAAGCGCCCGCTGCGGTCGGTCGAGATGTAAGGCATGCTGTCAGCGAGTGGGCCGCTGCCGATAAATTTGAGCTTGCCGCTTTTCGGATCAATCGCGTAAGTGGCGACAGCCTGCGGCTCACCGCGCGTGGCGACAAACAGGAAGCGGCGATCCGGGCTGACCGTCATCGGCGTCGAGCCGCCTGCTTTGACAATGCCGGGCAGCGGAACTTTTTCGATCAATGTCAGTTCGCCCGTCCGCCGGTTGAGTTGCAGCACGTAAATGTCGTTGCTTTCCGCATTCCCGGCATAGACGACGGTGGTTGCCAGCACCGGCGAAACCAGCGCGGAACCTGCAACGGTGGCCGTCGCGGACAGTGCAAGCCACAATACCTGATGAAAAATTCGACGCATGCTCTCTTCCTTTTTCGATTAGCTAGAATCCCTGTTCAATCCGCCCCAGCAAGAAACAACGTTCCTTGTCCCAGAGATTTATCTTTCGACTTTGTTTTCTTGACTGGCTCTGACGCAAAGACTGTCTCATCAATAAAGAAATTGGCCTGACTATCTGTTAGCTCTTCCAAGACTCGCTTCACCGTTTTAGCACTATGCTCCTCAAGGAATCTGAACGCAGATGAAGCAAGATATTCATGGCTCATCTCAAAAGTCAGCCATCTGCGTTTAAGCGTTTCGGCAATAGCTCCCGTGGTATTTGATCCGCCAAAAATATCAAGAACAACATCTCCCTCGTCGGTCAGCATTTTGATGAAGAACGCAGGGAGTTCCGCAGGGAAGCGCGCCGGATGGCGTTGACGCTCGAACTCCTTGCAGAGCCGGAGGTAGCTTGAGTTGCTATCAGTGTTCGGTATGGAAAGAAGGTTGGAAGGAATTGCCCCTCCATTGTCCTTGCCGAACCCGGCGCTAATGTCATGACCAGAGGGGCGTTTTTGGGGCTTATAAAAACTCTCAGGGTCTTCGATCAATTTCTTCATCCGCTCGGAATATGGCGCTAGCACTTTCCGAACGTCGGCTTTCGGGGTATCGGTCTTGCTAAACCACCAAACAGTGTTGACGGAATCCTTGGCCCGAATTTTTCGTTTGTTTACCCATTCAATTGGTGAAGGCAACTTGGCCGGATTGAACCAGTAGAAATCTTCGGCAAGGTGAAACCCAAGCTCATCGCAAAAAGCCAGCAGCACGCGGAAGTTATACAGTGAACGCGATGGAATGCCGGAACGGTATGCCCCTCCTAAGTCGAGTACAAAACTTCCGCTCTCCTTGAGAACGCGAAAAACCTCCCGGCCAAATGGCTTAATCCATTCGACGTACTCTGTTTCATCAACATTGCCATAGGTCTTTTGTCGCTGTAGCGCGAACGGCGGCGAGGTCATGACCAGATCAATACTATCGTCGGGTAAGCCTGCGAGTAGCTCAAGCGAATCTCCAACATAAGCCTGCCCTCCGGCGGTACGGTAAAGCGGTTTGCGCTGCATATCAGTACTCCCTCAGTTCGTTGACCCAACTTGCCACAATCTGCCACAACACGCTTGCAGCAAAATAGACTTGCGGGTCTGCCTGGCAGATGGCTTCAACTTCGTCCTGAACGAACTTATCTTTGCCATAGCCGATGATGTAGCACAGCCATTTTCTCAGGTTCTCATCAGCCTCAACAACCAAGTCGGATGGATTGAATTTGCCAGTTCGCGCCAGCACCCATGATAGGCCGTCGCGCTGGAAGGGGTCGCCATTTTTCAGGAGATTAGTCAAATGAGGAATCTGTGGCTCAGCAATTCGCAAAAGTGCGCGTGCAGCTTCAACCTTGACCTCCAAAGGGCTTGAGTTGAATGTGGCGGAAAGAGCAGTCGCTGATGTGGCGGAAGCGAACTGTCCAAGCGCCCACGCCGCTCCTGCCCGCAGTTCGTTGTCACGTTGCGGGTCTCGCAAGACTTCGATTAGTAACTGTTCGCTCCGGCTCCTGGGTATCTCAGACGCGACAATGACTGTTTCAAGCTGAGTTTCAAGGGGAACCGTCATGACCGGACTGCGCAGCTTGTTTTCGATAAACTCCCAACCGTTCTGGTCGTCGCATGCAGCAAGCGCAGCCGCAGCCTCAAGCTGGACGTATATATCCTCATCGGCATCGGTCATTCTGGATGTGAGCACCGGCTTGGCAGTGGAATAGCCTCTATATCGTAACGCTTTTGCCGCGGCGTACCGCTCGCTCAGGTTGACGCTTGCGAGCTTATCTACAAAATAGGTTTCGTTGACCGATGCGGGACACTGCAGCGCAGTGTTGACTGGGACAACCGCTGCCACAATCTGATTGGCTTCGACAGTTTCACCAGGCTTGACCTGTGGCAGCAAGGTTATTTTGCCTTTGCCACGAACCAACCGGATAGATTGTCGCCGCGCCTCCGCGATAGGAGCCAGGCTGAGTCTTTCGGCTTCAACCGCATGAACAACGGATGGCTGAATGGCGGCAGCACATGTCCACATCACCCGAATTTCCGAACCTTCCTCAACCCCTTTGGGCTGAGTTATGGATACCTGTCCCGCAGCAAATGCCTTCCGCATCTCTTTGACACTGACGAAGTGAACAGGTGAGGTTTGTTTCAGGTCTATCGGAGATTCATCGTTTTGCGCAAAGACGACGATTGAAACAATGTCATCGTCGCGCATGCCAGCATCCCAAGCCCGCTTTGGGTCATTGAGGGAATGGGACATTGATATTTGCAGCTTAGTCTTTCCGCGGGATTCAAAGCGCATTCCCGTGTTCAAGCAGAGAACGTCAGGAACCCGCACACGTTTGATTTTTATCTTTTTCCATATCTTGAAACCTGTCGAGCCACGTTCAAGCTCAATGGGGTTGAATCCCAGCGTTTTCAGGCGATTCATCGTCGCATTTGTGCCTGCCGCCCCAACCGCGAGCTTGCGTAGGAAGCTATCGTCACTTTTGAAGTTATTTGCCACTACACCACCAAGATGTTTTTGTGAGTTGTTCGGTGCGCCCTTCACTCTCGCGTAATGAAATTATCCGTATTGAACAGCACGCGCGCGGCAGCGGTCAGTGCGGCGGATTGCGCTTCAGTCAATCCAGCCTTCGTCAATTCTTTGTTCACCAGCGCCGCAGCCGTTGCGGGCTGGCTGGCAAAGCCCTGCGCTTGCCGTTCGACGTAACTGCGCAAGGCGGCGAGTTCCATGGTGCTCGGCGGACGGCTGAAGCACAGCGCAAACGCATGCCGCAAACGCGCATCCAGCGTCGCGGCGAATTCGCCCGGCACTTCGCGCACGAGCCGCGCCGCCAGGCCTTGCGCGATTTCCAGAAAGGCCGGGTCGTTCGCCAGCGTCAACGATTGCAACGGCGTATTCGAGCGTTGCCGCCGCGTGCAAACTTGTTGGAAATCAGGTGAGTCAAACGTCGTGAGCAATGGGTACGGCGCGCTACGATAAAAGAACGTATACAGTGCGCGGCGAAAGCGCTCGGCTCCGGCCGCCGCGATCCAGTTCTTTTTGTTTTGTGTGAAGGCATAGACGCCGTCGGGTTGCGGCGGACGCACGCTGGGGCCGCCGATACGCGCGTTTAACAAGCCGCTCGCGCTCAAGGCGGCATCGCGCACGATTTCGGCTTCGACGCGGAAGCGTTCCTGCCGCGCCAGCCACAGATTGCGCGGGTCGCTATCGCTCAGGTCTTTGCGCGCGTCGGAGGCTTGGCGATAGGTTGCGCTCGTGACAATCAGACGATGCATAGCTTTGAGCGACCAGCCGCGCCGGATGAATTCGCTCGACAACCAATCCAGCAATTCGGGTTGCGCGGGCGGCGTGCCCTGGGTGCCGAAATCCTCTTCGGTTTCGACGATGCCGCGCCCGAAATAGCGCAGCCAGAGGCGGTTCAGCGTGACGCGCGGGGTGAGCGGATTGGCCGGATCAACCAGCCACTTGGCGAGATCGAGGCGCGTGCGTGGCTTGTCAGTTTCAGGCAGGACGGGGGCGATGGCGCTGATGACGTTGGGTTGCAAGCGGCCCGCCGCTTTGTCAGGGCGCGTGAAATCGCCGCGCGTGAAAACGTATGACTCACGCGGCACGTTGACGTCGCGCATGACCATCGCCATTACGGCATTGCCCGCTTGTTTCTCTCTGACCGCGCGCGCTGAAGCGAAGGCCGCATCAACCAGCGTTTGCTGTGCGGGTGAACGCGCATTGAGCGGAAGTTTCAGGGCCGCGAGCAGGGCCGCGCCGCGCGCATCGTGCGGTGTTTCCGTGGCGATTTCGATTTTGAAATGACCGATGCCGCGACCGGCTTCAGCTTCGTGCCGCATGATGATTTGGATTTGGCGGCTGGCAAAAGTTTTCGGCTGGGCGTAGACGAACACGGCTTCGTGAGCTTTGTCGTTGTGGTCAATTGACCAGCCGGTGCGGCGGTCACCATCCGCCGCAGCCCGCGCGGGATAGGCGCTTTGTTCGTCATCGGCAAAAGCCTCGTTGAACCTGTGCTGACCGCCTTCTGAGTCAAGATAAAATTCGCTCAAAGCGAAGGAGCCGTCCGCCGCCAGACCGGGGCCGTTTTTCGGCAAGGCTGCGTGCGGCAACACGCGCAAACGTACGGCGGCGACGCGCGGCGAAGCAATCCGTACTAAAATCCGATAAGCGTCATTCAACGCCGCATTCGACGTAAGCAAAAACGAACCCTCAGCCAATCGTTGCAATTTGCCGGCGGCTTCGGTGTCGAATTTGACGGGCTCGAACGAAACCCATTCGACTGGTTTGTTCGGAGCCGTCACTGCCGGATTCTTTTCCAGCCGCGCGCTTTCCAGCTTTTCCCACTCGCCTTGTTTCAATTCACCGACTGGCATGCCGCGCCGCGCGACAGTTGGTTTGGCATTCGTTTCAGGCTTGCCGAACATCTCGCCGCGCTGCACCGTCACGACCGGACCTTGATTGTTCACGTCTATCGTCGAGTTAAAGAACGCGAGCATCTGGTAATACTCTTGGTGAGTGATCGGATCGAACTTGTGTGTATGACATTGCGCGCAACCGACAGTGAGGCCGAGCCAGACCGCGCTTGTTGTGCTGACACGATCCATCACCTGTTCGACGCGCGCTTGTTCGGGGTCTACGCCGCCTTCTTCGTTGATGACGGTGTTGCGGTGAAAACCGGTGGCGACGAGTTGCGCTTTGGCCTTTAGCGGGTCTGAAGGACTGGGCAAGAGATCGCCCGCGAGTTGTTCGATGGTGAAACGGTCGAAGGGCTTGTCTTCGTTGAGCGCCTGAATCACCCAATCGCGGTACGGCCACATCACGCGCTCGCCATCAATCGTGTAACCATTCGAGTCGGCATAGCGCGCCTGATCAAGCCAATGCCTTCCCCAGCGTTCGCCGTAATGCGGGCTGCTGAGCAGGCGTTCGACCAGGGCGGTGTAAGCGGTTTCCGGATTTTTGCTAAACGCTTTGCTGAATTCTTCGACTTCCGTCGGTTGCGGCAACAAGCCCGTCAAATCAAGTGACAAACGCCGAATCAACGTGCGCGCGTCAGCTTGCGGCGAAGGCTGGATGCCTTCGCGTTCGAGCCGCGCCAGGATGAAGTGGTCAATGTCATTGCGCGCCCACTTGGTGTTTTTGACTGCAGGCGGCGGTGTCTTGGCGAGCGGTTGAAAGGCCCAATGGCCTTCATACTTCGCGCCCTGTGCGATCCAGCGCCGCAACAACTCGGCTTCCTGTGGCGTGACGGCGGGCCGCTTCGCGCTCGGCGGCGGCATGACTTCGCCTGCTTCGTGCGAAGTTACGCGGCGCAACAATTCGCTCTCGTCCGGCTTGCCCGGCGTAATCGCGCGATAGCCGCCACGATCTTTAGTCGCGCCTTCAAAGGTGTCGAGGCGCAAACCCGCTTTGCGATTCTTGTCATCCGGGCCGTGACAATAAAAACAGCGGCCTGACAAAAGCGGGCGAATGTCGCGATTGAACTGCACGTCCTGTGCGGCCGCTGCTGTCAAACGCGGCGCCTGCCAAAACGCGCTCAGTGCGGCGACGCCGAGTAACAAGCTTGCGCAAAGTTTCAGTCTTTTCATGGCGAACTCACTTTGAATTGAGATGGTGAAGGATGAACCGTGGCGCATCATACCCTAATTTCTCAGTTCATGATGGTTTGACCGGTGGTAAACACTCAATTAAGCTACGCGCCGCTTTAACGAATCCCGCATCAACATCGTCACACAACGTCTCATCGCAATTGATCCAATTGCCGGAGGAAGCCTATGAGCCAAGCTGCGGCTGTGAGTCGCCTCAAGACCAGCAATTTGCGTTGGTATATCTGCGCCTTGCTCTTTTTCGCGGCGACCATCAACTACCTCGACCGGCAAGTCATCGCCACGCTCAAACCCACGCTGCAAAAAGAAGGCATCTGGGACGACAACGGCTACAGTTGGGTGGTCTTTGCTTTCCAAACTTCTTACGCCGTCGGCTTGCTGTTTGCCGGGCGCGTGTTGGATTGGCTGGGCACGCGCAAAGGCTTCTCGGTCTCGGTTGTCTTCTGGAGCGTGGCGGCGATGGCGCACGCGTTGGTGGCGTCTGTCAACGGGTTCATCATCGCGCGGCTCGCGCTCGGCTTGGGCGAAGCGGGCAATTTTCCGGCTTCGATCAAAACCGTGGCCGAATGGTTTCCGAAAAAAGAACGCGCCCTGGCCACCGGAATTTTCAACGCCGGCACCAATGTCGGCATTCTGGCCGCCGCCGCCATCGTGCCGTTCGTGACGCTGCGTTGGGGTTGGCAATGGGCGTTCATCGTCACCGGTTTGGTGGGTTTCGTATGGCTGGCTTTCTGGCTGGCGATTTACAAACGGCCCGAAGAGCACCCGCGTTTGACGGCGGCAGAACTCGCGCTCATTCAGAGCGATCCGCCAGACACGCTGACGCCGGTGCCATGGGCTTCGCTGCTCCCACATCGGCAAACGTGGGCCTTTGCCGTCGGCAAATTCATGACCGACCCGATCTGGTGGGTTTGGCTGTTCTGGCTGCCTGATTTTTTGAACAAGAATTATGGCATTGACCTAAAGAATGTCGGCTTGCCCTTAATCGTCGTTTACCTGATTGCCGACGTCGGCAGCGTGGGCGGCGGCTGGCTTTCGTCAACGCTGATCAAACGGGGCTGGGAGGTCAACAAAGCCCGTAAGACGGCGATGCTGGTCTGTGCTTTGGCGGTCACTCCGGTGATTTTTGCTGCCCAAGCCGCAAACGCCTGGGTCGCCATCCTGCTGGTCGGGTTGGCGGCGGCGGCGCATCAGGGCTGGTCGGCCAATCTCTTCACGACGGCTTCGGATATGTTCCCGCGCAAAGCCGTCGGCTCGGTGGTCGGGCTCGGCGGAATGGCCGGAGCCATTGGCGGCATGCTGATTTCAAAGGTCGTCGGCTGGATTCTGACGACGACCGGCAGCTACGTGCCGATCTTCATCATTGCCGGTTCGGCGTACCTCTTGGCGCTGCTAATCATTCATTTGCTGGTGCCGAAGCTGGAGCCCGCCAGGCTGGCGTGAATCCGGGGTTGAAATTGGTGAAGGCTCAGGCCAGTGCGGTTGCTGGTCTGAGCCTTCGCGTTTGGTGACGTGGCGAGCGGGGGAAGCCAACAGTTATGGTCGCAAGGCCTCAAGCTCCGCTTCGCTCAACCCGGTAGCAGCGGCAATCAGGCTGAGCGGCAGGTTCTCTTGCAACAGCTTGCGTGCCACTTCCTGCCTGGCTTCGACCTTACCTTCAGCGCGGCCTTCAGCGCGGCCTTTTGCTTCGGCTTCGACTGCCGCCGTATGAATTACGTTCTTCATGTCGCGGTAATGCTTCAGGCTGTTTTCATAGGCCAGTAGTTCCTCTTGGTCGAAATTGCCGACCTCCGCCACGTCCAGCAGCTTACTAAAGATGCGCTCCTGCAATTTCGCGGGCCGGCCGGTCAGTTCGGGCAAGTGTTTGAGCACGTATAGCCATTTGTCATACAGCGTCTCCAACTCGGCTTCGGTCTTGTTGAACTTCGGCATCTCCAGATAGATCAGCATCAGCTTGTCATAAAAGACGCGGTTGACCTGGTCTTTCAACTGCACGCGATGGCAGACCTCAGTGTTGTCCTGATCATCGCCCATCACGAAATCGAGAATGCCGATCAGGTAAACAGGGGTCAGCTTGAAATCCCAGTCCTCGCCGCGCGGGCCCTGTTCGCGGATGGGCCAGGTTGCGTAAAAGACGCTGCGGTCTTTGAAATAAAGCTGTTTGGCCTTCTGCATCTCGACGATGAAGCGTTCGCCGCCCGGGCTGACGCAATAAATGTCAAAGACCGCGCCGCGATCCAGCCGTGTTTCGCCCAGCAGTTCGTTGCGCGCGTAAGTCAGTTCCTGAATCTGGTGTTGGGGCGGCAGCAGTTGGTTGAGGAAATCAATCAACAAGTCTTTGTTCGGCTCGCTGCCAAAGAGTTTCTTAAAGCCGAAATCGGTGAATGGGTTGAGATACTTTCCTTCTGCTGTCATAGCGGCAGCATTATCGCGCCAGCACACTGCATACGCCAAGCCCAGCGCCGCGCAAAAAAATGAGGCGGAGGTCTGAACCTCAGACCTCCGCCTCAACGTGTTTTCGGGTTCCGGCCAGCACCGGCTATTGCTTGCTGATCGCCGCGTCCGCCGCCGGTTTGTACTTCTCTTTCTCTTTCTCCCGCTCCAAATACGGGATGCCTTTCTGCATCCACTCCGGCAGCGGCGCGCCCTTCAATTTGTGGTCGAAGAACTCCTGCAAGCGGCGCGTGTAATCCTTCTGGTTTTGCCGCTTGCGGATGCCGTGCGGTTCGCCGTTGTAGTTGAACATGTAAACCTCTTTGCCCAAACGGCGCAGCCCCAGGTAATACTCAATGCCTTGATACCAGGGCACCGCATCATCGTTGTCGTTGTGCAACATCAAGATCGGCGTCTGCACGCGATCCACGCGGAAGATCGGCGAGTTTTCCAGGTAGCGCATTTGCTGCTCCCACAAACTGCCGCCGATGCGGCTCTGCGTGTGTTCGTATTGAGCTTGGCGTGGCAAACCAGTGCCCCAGCGAATGCCGCTGTAGGCGCTGGTCATGTTCGCCACCAAGGCACCGGGCGCGGCGGCCTTAAAACGATTGGTCTGCGTGACCATGTAGGCGATTTGATAACCGCCCCAACTGTGGCCCTGAATGCCGATGCCATCCTCGTTGACGTAGCCCTTGTCCACTACGGCCTGAATCGCGGGCAACACGCATTGGAGCGCGCTCTGGCCCGGATAGCCGATGGTGTAGACGATGTCGGGTTGCAGCACGAGATAGCCGTTGCTGGCGTAAAACGCCGGATTGATCGAACCGCCGGGCGACGGATTGACGAAGCGGTGCACGCCGTCGGACAGCTTCTCGTAGATGTAGATCATCAGCGGATACTTCTTGTTCGGATCGAAGTTGTCCGGTTTGATGAGCGAGGCCGTGAGCGCTACGCCATCCGTATTTTTGAAGCGTACCAACTCGGCCTTGCCCCAGGTGAACTTGTCCTTTTGCGCGCCTTCGTTCGTGACCTTCTTCAATGCTTTGAAGTTCGGATCGGTGATGAGCACGTCTGGGTATTCGTCGAAGCGCGAGGCCGTCAGCATCAGCACATCGGCGTCTTTGGCCTTGGTGGGCGGGCCGAAACTCTTCGCGCCCATCATCAATTTCTCAGGCATGCCGCCATCCACGCGGTCGCGGTAAAAGCCGGTGTCGTGCGTCCATTCGACATCGGCGCGCAACAGCAGCGGTTTCGCCGGATCAATGAAGCGCTCTTCGGGGTCTAGGCGCGCGTAGCGAAATTCGATCTTCTCTTTGCGGCCCACGCCATCGGTCAGGTTCTTGGCCGATGAACCATCCGGCGCGACTTGCCAGATGTCGTACTGATCGTTGAGCAGCACGTACTTGTCGTCTTTGACCCAGCCCGCGTTGCCGTATGACGGCGGCGTGTCGGGATGGTCGTCGTCTTCCTGCCAGAAAGCTACGCCGAGCTTCGCGGTCAGATTGGTGACTTTGCCATCGGGCAGCGAGATCGTGTTCCAATCCTTACCGTCGTAATACAGCGCGTATTTGGCGTTGGGCGAGAGCGAAACGCCGGAGCGCGCTTTTTTGAGCAATTGCTTGCGCGATCCATCGAGCGTGTTCACCAGATAGGCGTCGCTGCTGCCGCCAAAGTTTTCATAACCGATGGCCAGGCGATAGGCGCGGTCGTCCGCTCCAATCGCCCACAAGCCGTTTTGCGAGGGGTTGACGGTTTGCAGCGTTGGGTCGGCCAGTTGGATGAGCTTTTGTTCTTTGAGATGCCAGACCGCGCGGTACGAACGATTGCGCTCTTGTTCGACGCGCACCTTTTGCATGGGTTGAATGTAGTCTTCTTTCCAATGCCACAAATCCGCCACTACTTTCTCGTCATCAGGGATCGCCGCATCCGGGTTTGCTTCCGGTTCGGGCGGCGGCGCGGCGCTTAAGAATAAGCGGCTGCCGTCTTGCGTGAAGTTCAGGCCGCCGCGTTCGCTGATAATCATGCCGGGGCGGAAACCAGCGGTTTCATTGGCGATCAACTCGTTCGCCTTCGCTTCGCCGCGCTTCCAGAAATAGACCTTCGATTTCGGCTGTTTGGCTGCCGCATCGTCACGGTCGCTGAAGAAGGCCATCTGTGTTTGGTTTTCATCCCAGGTCAGGCGCGCATACTTGCCTTTGCCGGACAGCAACTCGGCAGGCGCGGCGTCGGTGCCGGGCGTGGCGGCAAACACGCCGTTCGACTCTTCCTTCTTCGCCGAGACGGTGAACACGAGCGTCTTGGCGTCTTTGCTAAAACTGTAATCGAGCGCATCGGTGAACGTGCGCTCTGTGCCATCGCTCAAGCGGCGCAAGATCAAGTCGGTGCCGTATTCCTTGCGATTGCCGGGGCGGCCGCCCGCGCCCGCCTGCGCGCCCGCGCCACGTCCACCGCCACGGCCCTGTTGCAGGTCGCTCTCTTCATCCTGACCCGGCTTCGGCGCGTCAGCATTGGGTTCCGGTTTCTTCTCTTCCGGTTTCGCTTCGAGTTGATAGGCGACGTAGCCCGCACCGTCCTCCGGCACCTGGAAGCCTTTCACGCGTTCGATGCGCGCGACCTGGCCCGTCGCCAAATCCATAATGCCCAGCGCATTTTTCGGCATCTGTTCGGGCGTCTTCTTTTCTTTGCGGGCCTTCAACACGTCGGCCTTGTTCGGCTCGATGGTGAAGAGGGCGTGTTTGGAATCCGCAGTGAAAAACGGGCGCGCGACACGGCCCGCTGCCGCAAAAGCAGTTTGGGCTGCCGCCGGGTCAGCGACATCAGGCGGCGGCGTGGGCGGACGCCAACCGCGCGGGTGCCGCCATTCGGCGCCGGTCGCCAGATTGCGCACGATCATTTCGCCATCGCCATCTTGCGGGATGGCGGCATAAGCGAGGTACTTGCCGTCACGCGAAAGCTGTGTGCCCTGTATCGAACGCCAACTGTCGTAATCCTGATGCGTCAGCGCGCGTTTGGCCATGGTCTGCGCGGTGGCCTGCGCGGCAGCCTGTTGGGCGGCCACCTGCGAGTTTGGTTGTTGCGGCCAGGCGGCTAGCCCCAAGAGCACGAGCGCACAGGCCGTCAACAACCACGGGCGCGCTGTGAAATGAAGCGGGCGGGAAGAGAATTTGCGAGTCATAAAAGCTCCTCTTTGTTTTGCCGGTACAGCAACCATTCCGGGTTGCTGAGAGTTTGGCAAACGAAGCAATGGATTGACCGGAATTGCCCCGCTGCCAAGCGGCAGCAAGCTGGAAAGCTTGCTGTACATTCTTGTTTGTGGATTTGCTGCTACCAGAAGACGCCTCACACCTGCCTTCCGTTGCCGAAAAAGCTGGCGCGGCGGCGAAATCATCGCGCAAAGACTGGTTTGCTGCAAACAATTCGCTATAATGGCCGCGCTTTTTGTGATTCCGCCGCAGGATCAGACGTCAGTCGGTTGAGAGGTGCATATGATCGAGCAGGACAATTCTTCAGAGAGCAAGCCGCGCTGGCTTCGCTACGCCGTGCTGTTGTTTATCGTGCCGGTGTTGATTCCGCTGGTTTGTCTCATGCTGCAAAAGGGCGGCTGGACGGGGATCAACCTGACGTTGGTCTCGGCGCTGTTCGGCGCTTACTGGTTTGGCGTTTTGCTGGTGGCCGCGCGCTTTTTCAAAACCCGCAGCGATTTGAGCGCGGTAAAACTGGCCTCGCCGCTGATCGAATTGCAATTGAGCGGCGATGTGCGCGAACGGCTCGCGCGCTTTGCCACCGCGCGGCAACAGAAACTCAGCGTCGCCGCCTTTGAATTGCTGGATCAAGAGATTCCGCGCTTTGAACAAGACGAAGAGCGCGACCGTGCGCGCCGCGATAACGAACACCTGCGGCAACAAGCCGGTCAGGGCGCCTTCCTGGTGGCGGTGACGACCGAAATCCTCAGACGTTTATTGCTGCTCAGCGGTGCGGCTGAAGAGGATCGTAAGGTCTGGACCACGCAGATCAGCGACACCGCCGTCCGCATCGTCAACAATGCGCTCGAACATCGCCTGGCAACATCCGAACAGCTTTCATAAGTTACTGCGCGCCATTTGCTTGACCGCCACTTTGGTCAAGCCATGTTGTCAGGCATTGCACAACCTTTTCTCAAGACTGGACACCAGAAAAAATGCCGGAAAATCTGACCGAGCAAACCATCCAGGATTTCGGACAACAATGGACAGCTTTTCGGGATAATGACGGGTGGTACGGTTCGCCGGAATTATTTGCAGACATCGTTAGCCCGCTCGTTACGCTGGCTGAGTTGCAGGGTAAGGACGTTGTCGAAATCGGCAGCGGGACCGGGCGTATCGTTGGCATGTTACTGGCTGCCCAGGTTGGCCACGTGACAGCCGTTGAACCTTCGGCGGCCTGCCAGGTACTCAAAGCCAACCTGCTGAAAATGCCAGGCGGAACACAGCGCGTCACGGTCATAAATGCGCGCGGTGATGAATGGCAGGCGGCGCAACCGGTTGATTATGTTTTTTCCATCGGTGTTTTGCACCACATCCCTGCACCGCACTCTTCTGTGCGTACCGCGTTCCGCGAACTTAAGCCAGGGGGCAAATGCTTTATCTGGCTTTATGGTTATGAGGGGAACGAGTTGTATTTGAGCATTTTCGGTACGCTGCGCGGCTTGACAACGCGGCTGCCGCACAGTTTTTTACAGCTTGTCGTGGCGCTCATCTATCCGCTGTTGGTGCTTTATCGCTGGCTTTGCCGCTTCATCAATCTGCCCCAGAAGGCGTACATCGAGCATGTGATCTGGCCGATGACCCCGGATAAACGGCGGCTGGTGATCTATGACCAATTGAACCCGGCTTACGCCAAATACTATAGGAAGGAAGAAGCCCTTGAATTGCTGCGCGCCGCCGGGTTTGTCGCGGTGCAAACGCATCACCGGCATAACTATAGTTGGAGCGTCATCGGAACCAAACCACTTGCCTAAGCTGCTGCTGCGAGCGCGCTCTGGCGTCTCGCTGAGTGTTTTCACAAATCCGTTTCAGAACCTCTTTTACAACGCCCGTTTCAGAACTAAGGATGGCCCGCAATGCTTTCACGCCGCAACTTTATCAATAGCCTCGCCACGTCCACTGCCGCCGTCGCCAGCTTCAATGAAACAGGCTTCGCCCGCGCGTTCGACGCGGCTCGCTTCGTCAACGGCCGCACGCCGGAAGAGATCGCCAAAGATGAAGATTTCTGGTTCGAGGTGCAACAGGCCTTCACAGTGGATCGCTCGTTTATTTACTTGAACAGCGGCGGCGTCGCGCCCTCGCCGCGCATCGTGCAAGAGGCGATGCGGCGCTACCTGGAATACTCGAACCAAGGCCCGGCTTATACGATGTGGCGCATTCTGGAGCCGCAAAAAGAAACCGTGCGCAAACGTCTGGCGCAGGTTTTCGGCTGCGACCCCGAAGAGATCGCCATCACGCGCAACGCCAGCGAAGCGCTCGAAACCGTCCAACTCGGCATCAATCTGAAACGTGGCGACGAAGTGCTCACCACCGAACAGGATTATCCGCGCATGCTGCAAACCTGGCGGCAGCGCGAACGCCGCGAGGGCATCACCATCAAGAAGGTCAATTTCACGCCGCCTGTCAGTTCGCCCGACGTGCTCTTTGATTTGTTCGAGCGCGCCATCACGCCGAAGACCAAGCTGATTCACTTTTGCCACATCACGAACACGACGGGGCAAATCTTCCCGGTCAAACGCATCGTGCAAATGGCCCGCGCGCGCGGCATCGAAACCATCGTGGACGGCGCGCACGCTTTCGCGCAGTTCCCCTTCAAACACGCCGATCTGGATTGTGATTTTTACGGCACCAGTCTGCACAAATGGCTGACCGCGCCCATCGGCACGGGTTTCTTGTACGTCCGCAAAAATCGCATCAAGGATGTCTGGCCGCTGCAACCGGCCGACGAATCGCTGGACAACAACATCCGCAAGTTCGAACAGATCGGCACGCACCCCGAAGCCAATTTCCTAGCCATTGGCGAGGCGCTCAATTTTTATGAGGGCATCGGCCCCGACCGCAAAGCCGCGCGCCTGCGCTATCTGTTTAACCGCTGGGCCAAACGGTTGGAAGCGCACAAAGGCGTGCGCATCCTGACCAGCTTCGATCCGCAACAATCGTGCGGGCTGGCGACCTTTGGCATTGATGGCGTTGATTTGAACAAGGTGATCGGTCATCTGTTCAACGAAAACCGCATCATCGTGACGGGCTTCGTCAATTTTTTCGGGATCAATGGCATTCGCGTGACGCCCAATGTGTTCACCACGCTGCGCGAAATTGATACTTTTGCCGAGGCCATTGAGCGCGTGCTTGAAAAGGGCTTGCCAGCCTGAGCGCCGCTGCGTATGCTGCGTGCGCATCCACACAACACTGCTCAAATGGTTTTATTCGAGATCGTCTACAAACTGCGCGCCCACCACGTCGCAGAATACGAACACACTTTTTTCACGCAAACCTTGGCGTTGATCCGCGCGCATGACCTGCGCTTCTGGTACCTCTACCATCGCTGGCGCGCGTCGTGGGGGGGGGGG
>JANOWX010000233.1:0-11936 GCA_031418175.1 Acidobacteriota bacterium
GCGTCTGGCTTGCTAGCTCCGGTAGGAGCGGCATCTGACGCGGACAGATGCCGCTCCTACTGGAGCTAAGCTTGATTTGGCAATGGTTCTATAAACATTGCGCTCCGCTGGAGCGGGAGAAGCGGATACTTGTGTAGAAACCAATGCTGGAAGGACTGCGCTCCCAGGGCTGCGTAGTTATGGGCATAGAATGATTCCGTATCCGTCGCCAGGAGTTCATGCAATGAAAAGTATCTTGTTCAGCTTGCTCGCTGCCGCCACATTGTTTTTGGCGTTCAGCGCCACGCGCACGCGCCAGCCTGAAAACGCTGTCGCCACCGTCGCCGCCACCTCCGCATCTGTTGAACCAAGTAACGGCCCGCGCGTGCCTGTCGTCGTTGAGCTATTCACCTCCGAAGGCTGTTCGAGTTGTCCGCCCGCCGATGCGCTGTTGCTGCAACTCGATCAAACATCGCCTGTGCCCGGCGCCGAGGTCATCGCGCTCAGCGAACACGTTGATTACTGGAATTACATCGGCTGGTCTGATCCGTTCTCTGCCGAAGCCTACAGCGCGCGGCAGCAAGCCTACGCGCAAGCCTTGCGCCAGACCGGCGGGCGCGGCGATGTTTACACGCCGCAGATGGTGGTAGATGGGCAGTTCGAATTCGTCGGCGGCAACGCCGCCAAAGCCCGCGACGTCATCGCGCAAGCAGCGGCCTTTCCCAAAGCAGAAGTAAAGCTGACGCTCATCCATCCTGAAAACACTGACGTATTAAAGCTGCGCGTGCACGCGAGCCAATTGCCGCAGCTTCACGCCAACGACCAGGCCGAAGTCGTGCTCGCCATTGCCGAGAACAATCTGGCCTCCAGCGTCACGCGCGGCGAAAATTCGGGCCGCAAGTTGCGCCACACCGCCGTCACGCGCGAGTTACGCACGCTCGGTCAATTCGCGCCAGCACAAAAAACGTTTGAGACGGAAACCACCGTCAAGCTGGCCGTAGGCTGGAAGCGCGCCGACCTGCGCCTCGTTGCTTTCATTCAAGAACGCATCAACCGCCGCATTTTGGGCGCGGCCTCAATCAAGCTGAACTGATCCCACAACCATGCAAAAGCTGAAACCATTTCTGCTCATCGCGCTGCTGCTGGCCCTTGGTATTGGCTTTCTCTTCCTGCCGATACGCCAATGGTTTCTGCTCTTGCAAGTGCGCATCGAAGCGCTGGGTGCAATTGGGCCAATTGTCATCATCGTGGTTTATGTGGCGCTGACGGTGCTGCTGATTCCGGGCAGCGCGTTGACGCTGGGCGCGAGCACCATCTTCGGTTTTTGGAAAGGCCTGGCCATCGTGCTGGTCGGCGCAAATCTAGGCGCGCTCTGTTCGTTCCTGCTGGCGCGCACGACGCTACGCGAAAAGGTCGCACGCTGGGCGGCGGCCAATCCGAAGTTCGCGGCGCTGGATCGCGCCATCGGACAAAACGGATTCAAGATGGTGTTCCTCGCGCGGCTCAGCCCGGTCTTTCCCTTCACGTTGCTCAATTACCTGCTCGGACTGACGACGGTGCGCACGCCTGCTTACATATTGGCGAATCTGATCGGGATGCTGCCGGGCACGGTGCTTTATGTTTATCTAGGCGCAACTGCACACGATGCATTGGCGGGCGGCACGGCGACAGGCGCAACGCTCTGGCAACAGGCGTTGAAAGTCGTGGGCTTGTTGGCCACCATCGCCGTCGTCGTCAGCGTCACGCGCATTGCGCGCAAGGCCATGGCGCAAGCTGAAGCCGAAAGCCTGCAACCATCGGAGGTCAGCCGATGAACACCAAGGCCGCCAGCCTCATCGAACATATGCTGTTGGCGGATGACCCGCACGACCGCGTCGTCATCGAGAACTGCCACCCGCCGCAATACGTCAACCCGGCGCCCACGGGCAAATACAACCTGATCGCCATTGGCGCGGGCGCGGCGGGCCTCGTCAGCGCGGGCGGCGCGGGCGGCCTGGGCGCCAAAGCCGCATTGATTGAACGCGCGCTGACCGGCGGCGATTGTTTGAATACCGGCTGCGTGCCTTCGAAAGCCGTCATCCGCGCGGCGCGGGCTGTTTATGAATTGCGCCGCGCCGCAGAGTTCGGCATTCATCTGCCCGCCGAACCGCAGATCAATTTCGCCGCCGCGATGGAACGCATGCGCCGGTTGCGCGCGCGCATCAGCGCGGTGGATGCGGTCGCGCGCTTCGGCAGCAAATACAACGTGGATGTTTATCTGGGCGAGGCGCGTTTCACCGGCCCGTCAACATTGGAAGTCGCCGGACAACGGCTGGAATTTGATCGCTGCGTCATCGCCACTGGCGGACGCGCGGCAGCGTTGCCGCTTCCGGGGTTGAAAGAAGCGGGTTATTGCACCAACGAAAACATCTTCACGCTGACCGAATTGCCGCGCCGTTTGGCTGTGATCGGCGGCGGGCCGATTGGTTGCGAACTGGCGCAAAGCTTCGGGCGTTTCGGCAGCGCGGTCACGCTGCTCAACGATGTCGCGCGCCTCTTGCCGCGCGAAGACGCCGATGCCGCCGCGCTGATTCACCAACAACTCGCACGCGAAGGCCTGACGATCATCAACCAAGCCAACATCCTGCGCGTCGAACAGCGCGGCGCTGACAAAGCGATCATTTACCAACGCGACGGCCAGCAACACGAAGTCATTTGCGATTTGATCCTGGCTGCCGCCGGGCGCGTGCCGAATGTCGAAGGCTTGAACCTGGAAGCTGCGGGCGTGCGCTACGACCGCACGGGCGTGCTGGTGGATGAGCGTTTGCGCACCGCCAATCCGCGCGTTTATGCGGCGGGCGATGTCTGCTCGCAATTCAAATTCACGCACGCTGCCGATGCCACCGCGCGGCTGGTCATTCGCAACGCGCTCTTTTTTGGCAGCGGCAAAGCCAGTTCGCTCGTGATGCCTTGGGTCACGTTCACCGATCCCGAGGTCGCGCACACGGGCTATTACGAAGCTGACGCGCGCGCCGCCGGTTATGACGTCGCCACGCTGACGGAAAGTTTTGCAGACGTTGATCGCGCGATACTGGATGGCGAAGAGGAAGGTTTCGCGCGTGTGCATTACGACCGCAAGACGGGCCGCATCCTTGGCGGCACCATCGTCGCGCGCCACGCGGGCGAGATGATCAGCGAACTGACGCTGGCGATCACGCACGGCCTGAAGCTCGGCGCGCTGTCGTCCACCATTCATCCCTACCCGACCCAAGCCGAAGTGCTGCGCAAACTCGGCGATGCTTACAACCGCACGCGGCTGACACCGCTGGCGCGCAAGTTATTTGCGAAATGGTTTGCCTGGCGACGCTGAGCGTCAGACCGTGACCTGACAACCGCAGGCGAGGATAAAGGTATAAGGCGACGGGTATTGCCGTGCGCCGCTCGCGTTGAAGTGGTGCACGGTCAAACCGTGCGGGTCGAAAACCAGCACATCCTTGACGCCCTGGCCCAGATAAAAGGGCGGCCCCAACTCAAGGTCTTTCTTTTCGTAACCACGGCTGAGGATTTCAATCACCGCTTCGGGCACATCAGTGACGGCAAAATCGGTTTCGCCTGGCTCGTGGCAAAAGATCGAGATGTCGGGCCGCTTGTCAGAGCCATCGGGAAACTTGACGTGCAGGTCGGGGTAATGAACGCACTCACACGGCTGTTCAGCTTGATCGTAGGCCACGCGAAAGCTCTGCCTAATGCGGTCAATCGCTTTTTGATGGCGCAAATTCGGCAGCATCTCCCAGACTGGCAATCCACCGATGATTTCCAGCCGCACGCCGCAATCGTCGGCGCGTTGGGTGAATTCATTGAAATCAATCATAGCCGTACTCCCTTCAAATAAAGTCAGTGTCAGGCGAGCGGGCGCAGTCTATAGCACTGCACAATACCTTGAAAAGCGCCGCTCTGACCATAGCGCATTTCCGGCTTCTACGTTATGCTCCGCGCCGTAGTAGCAAGCGTTTTGTTGACCGCTCAAGCAACAACTTTTTCCCTTTTCACAACACCTATGGCAGAACAAAACAGCGGACACCTGGTCCAGTTATTCGGCCAGTTCCAAAGCGGCGGCGGGTTGTGGCGGGTAAGCGCAATGTTCGTTCATCCCGGTTTTCGTGCTTGTTCGGGCGCGGCGCTCAAGCGTAGAAGCGCGCCGCTCAATCATCATCAATTGCTGGCATCAACCAAGTGAGAAACTTATGGTCGCTGCTTCTCAACTCGCTCTCGACGACGACAAGATTTACGAGATCGTGGACGGACAATTGGAGGAAAAACCTATGGCCGGTGCCAAATACGGCGGCGTCGGGGTGCGCCTGCTAGCCAGCATGTTTATGCATGCGGAGGCCCAAGAACTCGGTGGCGTTTACGGGCCCGACACCAACTTCAAAATCGGCAATCGTGAGCGCGTGCCCGCTGTGGCGTTTGTCTCTGCCGCGCGCATCCCGCCCGAAGGCGAACCGGAAACCGCCTGGCCGCTCGCCCCTGATTTGGCCGTCGAGATCATTTCGCCCAACGACGCGTGGGAGCAACTTTATCGCAAGCTGCGTGAATACTTCGCTGCCGGCGTGCGCGAAGTCTGGCTCATCTCGCTCGAACAACGCACGGTGATGATTTATCACTCGCCGGCCGTGGTTGACGCCGTTACCCTGACCGAGAACGACGTCTTGACCAGCGAAGCGCTCTTGCCCGGCTTCCGCTGTCCGGTCGCCGAATTGTTCAAACAGCCTGCGCATCGGCCAGCCACACCATGAAACCCCTGAAAATCGGCATCACCGGCGTGCGCGGCATCGTGGGCGAAACGCTCACGCCCGAATTGATCGTGCAATTCGCGCAAGCCTTCGGCACTTACCTGGACGGCGGGCGCCTGCTCGTCTGCCGCGACACGCGCCCGTCGGGGCCGATGGCGCGCGCGGCGGTGCTCGCCGGGCTGCTGGCCGCCGGATGCGAAACGCTTGATCTAGGCATCTGTCCGACGCCGACGCTGCAACTGGCGGTCAAACACTTCGACGCGCAGGGCGGCATCTCAATCACCGCCGGGCACAATCCGTCAGCCTGGAACGCGTTGAAATTCGTGCGCGGCGACGGGCTTTACCTGAACACGAGGCAGGCCGAGGAGTTGCTCGACGTGTTCCATCAGGGCGAATTCGCCAAGGCCAAATGGGATGAAATGCAAACCCGCATCGAGACGCGCGACGCCATCACGCCGCACCTCGCCGCCTTGCAAAACGCCTTTGATGTCGCAGCGATTCGCGCGCGCCGCTTCACCGTGGCGGTGGATTATTGTAACGGCGCCTGTGTGCCGCTCAGTGGGCGCTGGTTGGAAGCGTTGGGTTGCACGGTGCTGGCGATCAACGACGATATGACCGCGCCCTTCCCGCACAATCCCGAACCCAAACGCGAGACGATGGCGCAATTGCGCGCCGTGGTGAAAGCCGGGCACGCCGCCATCGGCCTGGCTCACGATGCCGATGGCGAACGGCTGGGCCTCGTCACCGAAACCGGCGAAGTGCTCTCCGAAGAAATGACCCTGGCCCTGGCCGCCGAGATCAAATTGCACCGCGCGCCCGGCATCGTCGTCACCAATGTTTCGACCACCCGCGCGCTTGAAACCATCGCCGCGCGCCACGCTTCGACCGTGGTGCGCACGCCGGTCGGCTCGTCGTATATTTCCGAAGCCATCCTCGAACACCACGCCGTGCTGGGCGGCGAAGGCAATGGCGCGGTCGCCGTGCCCGAAGTCCAACCCACGCACGACAGCGCTGCCACGATTGGCTTGTTACTCGAACACCTGGCGCGCAGCGGACAAAGCCTGTCGGTGCTGGCCGCGACGTTGCCGCGTTACGTGATGCTGAAGCGCTACGTGCCCGTCGCGCCGAATCTGCTCTTTTCCGCGCTGCACGAAGTCCGCCAGGAAATCGCCAGCGCCCATGCCGCCACAGTGGATTTGAGCGACGGCATCAAACTGATTTGGCCGGACGGCTGGTTGCACATTCGCGCGTCAAACACCGAATCCATGCTGCGGCTGATCGCCGAAGCCGACACCGAAGCGCGCGCGCAGGAGTTGTTGGCCTGGGCGCGTGACCGCTTACCCAGAAGTTAAGCTGTGTTTCCCAATTCAAAGGAGGAAGCTCAGATGAGAAGAGGCGGGAAATTCCGCAAGTCACAATTCAAATTCTTCATGAGCCTTGAGCTGTTGCTCGTTTGGCTCGGCTGGTTTTCCTGGGTATGGCTCAAAGCCGGCACGTTTTGCAGCCCTGTCGCGCCCCATCTGTTTTGGGGGCTGGTGCAATTGGGCGTGATCGGCTACATCCTGATCCTGTTTAACAGCTTCGAGCAATCGCAGGACAACATCGCCAAATCCATCGGGCTTGGCGGCCTCGCATTTTTTCTCGCGCTGGCCGCCGTGGCCCAGAGCGCTGAGGGGTGGGCGGTCGTCCTCATGCCCTTCATTGCCGCGCCGGATGTGGCGTGTTGCCGCCGCATTTTTACTCCGGCATTGCTCACCATCGCGGTGGTCAACCTGATCAATATGCTGATGGCCTTCCAAGTGGAAGAAATCATCACCGGCCCAGCCGGGCAGGAAATCTCGCGCTAACTCGCGCCAGACCTTGGAGACCCGTAATGAAACGTCAAACATTGTTCGTCCTCTATGCCGTGCTGTTCATCAGCGCCCAATCCGCCGCGCCTGCGCAAAACAACGCCACCGCGCTGGTTTTCATTCACGCCAACGTAATTGACGGCGTGTCGAATCAGCCGTTGCGCGACGCCACCGTCTTTGTGCGCGACGGCAAGATCACAGACATCGTGCCCGGCCCGGCGCATTTGATTGCCGGACAGACGGTGATTGACTTGAAAGGCCGCTGGCTCTTGCCCGGCTTTTTGGATGCGCACGCGCACCTCGCCAATCTGGCGGCGGCGCGGCTGGCGCTCATTTCCGGCGTGACGACGGCGCGCTGTCTGGGCGTCAATCATTTCGTAGACATCGGCATGCGCGAACTCAACCACGCGGGCATCAGCGACCTGCCCGACATCATTGCCGCCGGTTATCACGTGCGCGCGCGCCCGTCCGAAGAGCTGTTCATTGACCTGCCCAAGCTGCAAGACCTGCTGGGCAAACAGGTGAGCGGCGTCGAAGCCGTGCGCCGCCTCGTGCGCGCGCAGATCGAACGCGGCGTCAACGTCATCAAGATCAACGCCACTGAACGCGCCGGCTTGCCCGACACCGATCCGCGCAAACGCATCTTCACCGACGAAGAGCTCGCCGCCATCGTGGACGAAGCGCGCAAGTCGAACGTCTGGGTCGCCGCCCACGCCCACGGCAATGAAGGCGCATATGCCGCCGTCAAAGCGGGCGTGCGCTCCATCGAACACGGCACGTGGCTGAGCGATGAGACCTTGCAGTTGATGAAAGAGCGCGGGACGTATTTCGTGCCCACCATCGCCACGGTCGAAGATTTGATCGAACCGGGCGGCGATTACGACAACGCGCTGCTGGCGATTCGCGGGCGCGCGATGCTGCCGCGTTTGCGCGAGACTGCCGAAAAAGCCTGGAAACTCGGCATTAAAATGGTTGCGGGCACCGACACCGGCTACGGCCCGAACAGCAACCGGCGCATGCCGGATGAGCTGCGCGCGTTGACTCAAATCGGCATGTCGCCAATGGATGCCATCAAAGCGGGGACTGCGGTGGCGGCGGAATGCTTCGGCATTGAGGCGCGCACCGGCGCAATTCGCAAAGGCTTGGAGGCCGATCTGGTCGCGGTCGAACGTGATCCGCTGGCCGACATTCGGAATTTGCAGGACGTGTTGCTGGTGGTGAATAACGGGAAAGTGGTGGTGAATCGGTTGGGCTGGTAGCGCCAAACAAACTTCAATAATTCATTTCCGTAATGAACAGGCAGAAGAATGAAGGCAAAGGAATCAGATCATTGCCCAGCTCCATCATTCCCTTGCCGTCATTCCTTTGCCTGATACGGCTAACGGAGGTTGCTTTCATGACTTACAAGCGAAATGGCTGGCGAATCTTTTTCTTCGTCGTTGCGCTGGCAGGTATTCAGTTTGTCATCTGGCACGCAGCCGCTGCGCAAGCGCCCGCCAACGCGCCCTTGGGCGAACGTTTGTATCTGACGCAATGCGCCATGTGCCATGGCCCCAAAGGCGAAGGCGCGCGTGGCCCCACGCTGGCGCGGCCCAAACTATTGCACGCGCCCGATGACGACGCGCTCAGAGCCGTCATTCGCGGTGGCATCGCGGGCACGGGCATGCCGGGCACACGATTGATTGACGCCGAATTGCGCGAACTGGCCGCGTATGTGCGCAAGCTCGGACAGGTGGCCGCACCCGTGCTGGCGGGCGATGCCAATCGCGGCGAGCAGCTTTACCAGAACAAAGGCGCGTGCACCGCTTGCCATACGCTGGCCGGACACGGCGGCGCATTCGGCCCTGATTTGACGGGCATCGGCGCAAGTCGCAGCGCGCAACACCTGCGCGAATCGCTGCTCGATCCCAACGCCGATTTCCCGCGCGGCTTTGTTTATGTGCAAGCCGTAACGCGCGCAGGCAAGTCTTTGACCGGTGTCCGCGTCAATGAAGACAGCTTCTCCGTGCAGTTCCGCGACGCGACGGACAAGCTGCACTCGTTCTGGAAAAGCGACTTGCGCGAGTTCAAAAAAGACCTGGCGAAATCGCCGATGCCGTCGTATCGCGGCAAACTGACGCCCGCCGAGTTGGATGATCTGGTCGCCTATCTGGCGGGCTTGCAGGAGGCCAAATGAGAACGTTGCTACTTCTGTTGCTGTTTGCCGTCACGGCCACCGCGCAAGTTCCATACGAACGCATCCGTGACGCCGCGCGCGAGCCCGGCAGTTGGCTGACCTATTCGGGCAATTACGCCGCGCATCATTACTCGCCACTCAAACAGATTGACCGCGCCAACGTGGACAAGCTGAAAGTCGCGTGGATGTATCAGATTCGCGGGCGGCAGCATTTCGAAGCGACGCCGCTGGTGTTTGACGGTGTGCTGTATCTGACCGATCCGCCCAGCGATGTGACGGCGCTTGATCTGCGCACGGGACGGCCCTTATGGCATTACCGCCGCAACATCGCGCAAAACGTGCCGGTGTGTTGCGGCCAGGTCAATCGCGGCGTAGCGGCGTTGGGCGATCAGATTTTCGTCAACACACTTGACGCGCATCTGGTCGCGCTCGACGCGCGCACGGGCCGTGTGCGTTGGGATGTCGAAGTCGCCGACGCGAAGCTGGCCTATTCGATGACCGCCGCGCCGCTGGCCGTCAAAGACAAAATCATCGTCGGCATTGCGGGCGCGGAATACGGCGTGCGCGGCTTTCTGGATGCCTACGACGCCAAGACCGGCAAGCGCGCGTGGCGCTTCTGGACGACGCCGGGGCCGGGCGAACCAGGCAACCAGACGTGGTCGGGCGACAGTTGGAAACAGGGTGGCGCGACAACCTGGGTCACGGGGTCTTACGATCCTGAATTGAATTTGGTGTATTGGGGGACGGGCAATCCGGGGCCTGATTACGATGGCTCGGTGCGGCTGGGCGACAACCTGTATTCCGATTGCGTGATTGCGCTCGACGCCGACACGGGCAAGCTGCGCTGGCACTTTCAGTTCGTGCCGCACGATGTGAACGACATGGATTCCAACCAGATTCCGGTCTTGCTCGACGCGAATTGGAAAGGCGCGCCGCGCAAGCTGATGCTGTTTGCCAATCGCAATGCGTTCTTTTACGTGCTGGATCGCGCGACCGGCGAGTTTTTGCAGGCCACGCAATTCACGCGGCAGACCTGGGCCAAAGGCCTTGACGCCAAAGGCCGTCCGATTCCCAATCCCGACAGCGCGCCCAACGAAACCGGCGCGCTGGTGTACCCCGACGACGACGGCACGGCGAACTGGTTCAGCCCGGCCTACAGCCCGCGCACCAACCTGTTTTATCAAAACGTGCGCGAAAAGGGCGGCCTCTATTTCAAGGTGAAGACGGAGTTTCAGCCGGGCCGTTTGTATCTGGGCGCGGTCAAGCGCGACCTCACGACCGAAGAGCCGTACGGCACGTTGCGCGCATTGCGTCCGTTGACGGGCGAAGCGGCTTGGGAATTCAAACTGCAATCGCCGCCCTGGAGCGGCTTGCTGGCGACAGCGGGCGACCTGGTGTTTTCGGGCACAATGGAAGGCGACTTTTTCGCGCTCGATGCAACGAACGGCAACGTGCTGTGGCGCTTTCAAACCGGCGGCGAAATCTGGTCGAATCCGATCTCGTATGAATTCGAGGGGCGGCAATACATCAGCGTCGCCGCGGGCAGCAGCTTGATCGTCTTCGGCCTCAACTGACAAAATACTCAATAAGGCGGTGACTATGCGAAGCAGAATTGCAAAGCTCTTCCCGCTTGCCGGAGCGGGCGCTGATCGCCTTTCTCAAAACACTGTGATCCCGTAACAAAGTAAGGAGGCAGCGCTATGAACCTATCACCAGGGAGAATCATGCAACCAATTACCAAACTGCATTTGGCAATCACCCTTGTCCTGCTCGTCTTCTTCCCGGCCAGCGGGCAGGCGCAAATCACCGCCCTCAAAACCGGCAAGCTGATTGATCCTGAAACGGGTGCGGTCACAACCAATCAGCTCATCCTGATCGAAGGGCAAACCATCAAAGCCATCGGGGCCATCGGCGCTGACCTGAAGATTCCGGAGAATGCCGTGGTCATTGACCTGTCGCGCCAGACGGTGCTGCCGGGCCTGTTCGACGCGCACGCGCATCTGTGCATGTCTACGCGACGCCGGCGCGACAACGGCAATTACTATTTCACCACGCTGCTCGACACCAACGCCTATCGCGCGTTGCAGGGGGCGGCGAATGCGCGCTCGATGCTCGAATACGGTTTCACCACCGTGCGCGACATCGGCAACGCGGGCAATTACGCCGACACGGCGCTGCGGCTGGCGATTGAAGACGGCCTCATTCCCGGCCCGACGATCATCAATGCCGGACGCATCATCGCGCCTTTCGGCGGCCAGTTTCAGTTGCAGCCGGAAAAGCGCGAGTTGGGCACGCCCGAATACTTTTACGCCGACACGCGCGACGAATTGAAAAAAGCCGTCCGCGAGAACATTCACTTCGGCGCGCGGGTGATCAAAATCGTGACCGACGATCAGCCCTACATCTACTCGGTCGAAGACATCCGCTTCGTGATCGAAGAGGCGGGCCGCGCGGGCGTGAAAGTCGCGGCGCATTGCTGGACGGCGGCGGGCGCGCTCAACGCGGCGACGGCGGGCGTGGCTTCGATTGAACACGGCGTGGCAATCACCAACGAGGCGCTCGAAATAGCCAAACACAACGGTGTGGCGCTGGTGCCCATCCCGTTCACTGAGATTGACGCGCGCACCAACCGCACGCCGGGCGCAAACAAAAAGACAAACGAAAAGCTCTTCATTGATCCGGTCAAACGCGCCTATCAACTCGGCGTGACGCTGGTGCATGGCCCCGACGTGATCTTCACCACGGACGAATATCCGCGCGGGCGGCTTTCCATCGAGACGATTGATCACTGGGTCGAAGCGGGCCTTCCCGCCAAAACCATCTTGCAGGCCTTGACCACGAACGCGGCGCGGCTGCTGGGCGTTGAAAAGGAGCGCGGCTGGTTGCGTGTTGGGATGAAGGCCGACGTGATCGCCACAGCCGAGAACCCGCTCGATAACATCGGCACGTTGAAAGCCGTCAGCTTTGTCATGAAGGACGGCAAGGTGTTCAAACAATGATTCCCCGCGCCGTCAGCAGCAGGCTTTCGCCGCGTTGTGCAGTTGGCGTGCGCGTTTGAGCAAGCCACGCAATACGGCAAGATGCGCACGGTAATGGCGGCATGCTACGGTAACTGGGGCTTGGTCTTTCGGTGCGCGCGGGCGCTATGCTTGCGCTGAT
>JANOWX010000234.1:0-8077 GCA_031418175.1 Acidobacteriota bacterium
TGAACTCCATGCTCTTTTGCAAAAGCTCTGACTGATTCGCGTGTCATTCAATGCCCGCGCGGCCACCAGCGCAGAATGATCGAACATTCGCCGCGCCCAAACACACGCAGCACAGCCGTGCGCCAGCGGTTGCCCTCATTGGGCGATTCGACCACGCCGACCCGCCGGCGATAGCTGCGGGGAATCTCGATACGGCCTGGCACGCCGGGCATTTCCAACCGAATGATGCGTTCGCCACTGACCGCGCCACTCCAGGCAATTACTTTCGGCGAAAACTCACGGCCTGCATCGGGCTCTGCTTCCGGGCCAGCGGCGTTGTTGTTGCCTTCTTCCGTGTTCGTGGACGCGGCGTTTTCGATAACCGGGTTGGAGGCGGCAGGCTCGCGTTGGCGGCGCGGGCGAGTCGTATAGTCAGGCGTAGCGCTGGGCCGTTCGGGCGCAGCGATGCTCTCGGCCAAATCCGGCGAAGTTGACGAAGGCGCAGGTTCAGGCAATTTGAAAACCTGTGTTGCGGGTAACGCTGGCGGCGGGATCACTGTGGCAGCAGTTGGTTGCGCCACCTTCGGCCCCAGTAGCTTCACAGACTGTGGTTGGGCAGACTGCGGTTTGGCGAGGGTCTTAACGCGCTGCCAAAATTGCGGTAGCGCAAAGGCCGCGCGTGTCGGCGCCATTTCCGCCTCGGGCGCGGGCAAGATCGGCTCGGCGACCAAAGGCGTTTCGTCCGACGGGGCGGTTTCTTTGCTTAGCGAAAGCGGGGTCGCGGTTGGCCCAGCCAGCAGTGAATTCAGCGCCAAGTTGCCAAAGGGCGCAGGCAATCTATTGCCCAAGCGATCCTGCGCCAAAAACGCAGCCCCGGTGATGAACAGGAGCAGGGCGGCTGCGTATGCCAGTTTGCGACGGCGGGAAGCTTTCGCCGGCGGATAGGCGGTGAAAATGGGTTGCTCCGCCTCATCCGTTAGGGTCTCCGCCACATCGGATTGAAGCGTTGAGCGTGTTTCTGCCATTGGGCTAAACACCAACGGCAAATTGGCCGCGGCGGATTTTTCCGGCAAGGCGACGACCAGGCGTTGGGCGATGGCGCGCAACTCGTCCGCCAATTCGCCGATGTGCGTGTGCCGCTCCGCCGGGTCTTTGGCCAGCGCGCGCAAGATCGTGTGCTCCAAACTCAGCGGCAGTTCCGGCGCCAGTTCGCGCGGCGGCTGGGGGTGGGCTTGAATCTGTTTGAGCGCGATTTCGGTGGGCGTGCGGCCAGTGAATGGGCGTGCGCCGGTGAGCATCTCGTACAGCACGATGCCCAGGGAATACAGGTCAGTGCGCTGATCGAGCGGTTGATTCTGACATTGCTCGGGTGAGGCGTAAGCCACCGTCCCGCTCAGGATCGAATGCTGTGTGAAGGGCGGCGCGCCGGGCGGTTGCGGGAATTTGGCGATGCCGAAATCAATCAATTTGATGAATGCGGAATCCGGAATGCGGAATTCGGGAGCCGAGTGCCTAGATTCCGAATTCCGCATTCCGGATTCCGCATTCGCAGCAAGCATCACATTGCGCGGATTGAGGTCGCGGTGCACGATGCCGCGCGAATGAATCTCGAAGAGCGCATCAGCCAGGGCGATGGCGATATTCAAGGCTTCGTTGAGCGGGAGCTTTTGGCGTGCGGCGAGTTCTTCGCGCAGGGTGCGGCCGCGCAGGTATTCCATCACCACGAAGCGCAGGTCGGCGTTGAGGGTGCCGCTGTCGTAAAGCCGCACGATGTTGCGATGGCGGATTTGGGTGAGCGCTTCGGCTTCGCGCCGCATGCGTTCGAGCATTTCGGCCCAGTAGCGGCGGGCTTCGTCAGCGGCCAGCGCATAGGTCAATTCGCGTTTGGCGAGTTGGCTGGGATCGCTGAATTTGACCACGACGATGTGGTCGGTGGGCAGATCAATGGCGGTAAAGACCGCCGAGAGTCCCCCTTGATCCAGGCGGCGATAGATTTGATAGCGTTCGCCGATGACGCGGTTGAGCAGTTGATCGAAGGCCGGGGCGTGCGGTTGGCCGCAGCCCGGACAGAAGACGGCGAGTTCGTGCACTTCGCCGAAACATCGTGCGCAACGTGGCATAGCCCGCTCCTTTGACTGGCCCAATGACGGGTATTGATGAAAAGGGGAATCTCTAAAAAGGGGTGCGCGCAGTATAGGTGAAAGTCTGGCGGGCGACAATCGCCGGGCGCGGAAAATCAAACCATGCGCCGTAGGCGCTGGCAGCCCTTATAAACTGGGCTTATAAACTGCCGTCAACCGAACCGCGGCCGCCGCCTTCGACGAACAGCGCGATGCAGCAGCAAAACAGCGCCAGCACGTATTCGATACCATCCGTCCCGCCATCGCGCAGATAGAATCCGAAGCGCCAATGCACAAAGTAAAGCGCTACGAACATCACGATGCCCAGCAGCGCCGCCCCGACGCGCGTCAGTAAGCCGAAGAGCACCATGGCGCCGCCAAGCAATTCGGCAAAGGCGGCGCAAGCCAGCCAGAACCGCAAGGTCGGCGTGCCGGCTGGTAAATCAACTTGCACAGGCGTGTTGATCCAGGCATCGAAGCCGCGCCCGCCGAATGCCCCAAAGACTTTTTGCGAGCCGTGGCCGATGAAGATCAATCCCAAGGCAATCCGTATCGGCAACATGGCCCACGTCGAGGTCGTCAAGATCAGCAAACGAAACATACCGGTAATCCTTTGCGGGTGGAAGGTGTGCAGCCACGACCGACGGGTAGTAGCGTAGGGAATTGTCCGTCTACTTTTATGAACCTGTCTTGTCATTGGAATGCGCGAAGTCTATGCAAGGGGTCGGCAAGCGTCAAGGTGTCTGAAGGCCAGGGCCGCAGCGTTGCGCCCTTTCCGGCAAAAGTAAATAGCCATTGTGTACTTGCAAAATTGGCCGTGGCAGCCTATTTTGTCCGAGCTTGTCACTGGGTAGCCAGCATTCCGATGTGTTTTTGACTGGTTGAATCGTAGCAATCGCAGGTGTGAAAACACCGGCTTGCGGCTAGGTGGACAAGGGTGGGCGGTCTGGTTTTCAGCTATTAAGTAATATAAGTTTTATCTGGTGCGACCGAGTCCGGGCTTGTGCTAGCCGGTTCGAGCGTAGGTCGTCTGTGCTTGGTGAATGGCTGGACGAGAACTTTCACCCCCACTCTTTTTGTGCCCCGGAATGCTTTCCGGGTTTGGCTTTGGCCTAAACCCTCACACCCCACTGCAATTCAAAATGCGGCAAAGTATCTGGCGTAGCTAGGCCGGTAGCGATTACCACTTTACTAGCGCGACGTGTGGCTGGGACAGTTCCGGCCAGGCGTATCACCAGAGCTTTAACTGCCTAAATATCTGCGCCGTCTGGGTTCGATTAAAACCTCAGTGCGGTTGGCAGGAGGAATCAAATTATGTCGCCCAAAAATTCATTGACGTGTTTCAGCTTGGGGAAATACGTTGCGTCTTTGACCAAATGTCTAACTCCGCAAGCACGGCTCGTGGCCGTTTTGGTTTTGCTTGCGGCAGGAATCTCGTTGCTAAGCGTGCGGGGCAGCCGCGCGTTTGGTCAGGAAGGCCGGGGGCAGGGCAGAATGGTGGCAGTGGCGGGTGTGGTCAGCGGGACGGTTTTTCAAGATTACAACTACAACGGCAGGCGTGACACGGCCAACACCCTCGCCAATAACGGCCAGGGGATGGTCGGGACCGCCATTGACCGTGGCATCGCCGGTGTCACCGTCACGGCCTACGATCCGAGCAACATCGCGGTCGGCACGGCGACCAGCGGCGCGGATGGATCGTATTCGCTCAATGCGCTGGGCAATGGCCCGTACCGCATCGAGTTCACCAATTTGCCTGCCGGTTACTTTCCGGGGCCGGTGGGCGACAACTCGCGCTCGAACGTGCAATTCACGACGGGCGCCAGCGCGAGCGGTATTGATTTCGGCATCGCGGTGCCAGCCGAGTATTGCCAGGACAATCCGACGCTGGTGACCAGTTGTTATGTGGGCGGGCCGCAAACCAGCGGCAACCCGGTCGTCGTTTCGTTCCCCTATTCCGCCGGTTCGTCGCGCACCAGCGGCGGCGGGCCTTTCAACGATTTTGATTCCCCGGCGCACGGCAACTTGACGACAGACCGGCAGGTTGGCTCGCTCTGGGGTGTGGCTTACGGACGCGGAGCGAAGACGCTCTATTTCAGTTCGTTCATGAAGAAACATGCCGGGTTCGGCCCGTCAGGCCCGGGAGCGCTCTATACGATCAATCCGGCCAACGGCAATCCGAGTTTGTTTTTCAACCTGGGCGCGGCGGCGGGCGCCAATCCGCACGACCAGAATGATTTTGACCGTGACAACGGCAACGTCGCCTGGGATGCCGTTGGTAAAGCTTCGTTTGGCGGCATCGCGCTGAACGGCGCTGAAACGCGGCTTTACGCGATGAACCTGGCCGAGCGGGCACTCTACGAACTCCCGACCGATGTGCCACCGACGGCGCAAAACGTCCGCAAACAGGCAGTCCCCGCGACTTTGCCCGGCTGTCCGAGCGCCGACGACGTGCGCCCGTTCGCGGTGCATTGGAACGCAGGCCGCTTGTATGTCGGGTTGACTTGCACGGCGGAAAGCACGGTGAGCGGCGCGGCGCCGAATGGCGATGCGACGAAGCTGGCGGCCTATGTTTACACGGTTGATCCGGCGACGCTGGCCTTCAGCGCGCAGCCGGTGTTCCAGACGGCGCTGAATTATCCGCGCGGTTGTGCCGACAGCGCGCAACTGGGGCAGGGGGCTTGCTTCTCAGCGGCTTGGCGTCCGTGGTCGAAGGTTTTCCGCACGATTGGCACCGACCAGCGCGGCATCAATCCGCAACCCTGGCTGACCGACATCGCCTTTGATCGCGGCCATCTGATCTTGGGCTTGCGCGATCGTTCAGGCGATCAGTTCGGTAACTTCACGCTGGATGATCCCAGCAGCAACACGCGTATTTACGGCGTGTCGGCGGGCGATACCTTGCGGGCGAGCGGCAATCTGGCCAACGGCTGGACGCTCGAAAGCAACGCGCGCAGCGGCGGCACCGGCGCGGGGCCGCAAAACAACGGCCAGGGGCCGGGCGGCGGCGAGTTCTACTATCAGGACTTCTACACGCCTTTCAACGATGACATCAGCATCGGCGGGCTGCTGCAAGTGCCGGGCTTCCCGGACATTGTCGTGAATTCGGCGGATCCGATTCCGCTCTTTGACGGCAACACGCTGTTTGACGGCGGCACGCTCTGGCACAACAACACGAGCGGCGCACGCAGCAAGTCATACCGCGTGTTTGATGGCGTGGAATCCCCGGACATCTTTGGCAAGGCGAACGGCCTGGGCGATTTGGTGGCGCTGTGCGACCCGGCGCCGCTGGAAATCGGCAATCGCATTTGGCGCGATGAAAACGGCAATGGCATCCAGGATGCCAACGAGCCGGGCCTTCCGGGCGTCAAGGTCGAGTTGTATAAAAACGGCATCAAGGTCGGCGAGACGACGACCAATGCGGCCGGCGCTTATTACTTCAACAACGCAAACGTGCCGGGCGGCGTGTTGCCGCAAATGAATTACGAAATCCGGATTGACAAGACGCAGGCTGCGCTCACCGGGCTGTCGTTGACCAAGGCGGATGGGGATGTTGCTGCCAATAACGACATTCGCGATTCCGATGCGGTGATGAATGGCAATACGGCCGTGATCAATGTGACGACCGGAACCGCCGGTCAGAACAATCACGATTACGATGCCGGCTTCCTGGCGCAGCCGACGATCACTTGTCCGCCGAATCAGACGGCCTGTGCGGCGGCGGGCGGCAATACGGCCATCGTTAGCTATCCCGCGCCGAGTGCGGCCAACGCGAACAGCGTGACTTGCAGTCCGGTTTCCGGTTCGAGCTTCGCGGTCGGCACGACGACGGTGACTTGTACCGCAACCAATGCGGCGGGCAGCGCGACGTGCAGCTTCACGGTGCGCGTCAATCCGCAACCGGCGATTACCTGCGGCGCTGACATTACGACGGCGGCGACGGGAGCAGGCGGTGCGGCGGTGACGTATGCCGCGCCGGCCGCGACCAATGCAAGCAGTGTGATCTGCAGCCCGGCTTCCGGCGCGAATTTCCCGGTGGGGATGACGACGGTGACTTGCACCGCAACCAATGATTGCGGCACGGCGACGTGCAGCTTCAAGGTGACGGTCAATGCGCCGCCGACGATTGTTTGCCCGCCCGATCAAACGGCCTGTGCGACAACGGGCGGCGTTTGCCAGACTTTTGCCGTGCCGGCTTTGACGCATGGCTTCACCACAAACGCGCAGTTGCCGCAGGGCGATCACTTCCTGTTGGCGCAACCGTTCAGTTTCACCGTGCCGGTTGCAACACCTGGGTTGAACATCTTCCAAGTCAGCCCGGGCAGCTTCGGCGGTTCGATCACCGGCGTCGGCGGTTTTGATGGCACGGCCCCGCAAGGGTTTAGCTATTCAACGCCGAACAGCCGCTTTACGGCGCTGTCGTGCACCGACAGCATCTGGGATTTCAGCTTCGTGGTTGCCAGCAGCGGCGCGACTGTCGGCGACACCGTCACCTTCCTGACGCAAGGTGCCAGCGGTTCGCCTTCCTTCAACATCGTGACGCTGACGGTTGAAGCGGGCGGCGTGCGCGTGACGGCGCTCAATTCCGTGGTGGCCCTGACGCTGAACGACCGGCTGGCTCAAGGCGGACAACTCGCCGTGGGCGCACTCATCCCCTTCGCGGCGAGTGCGGGGAGCGCTGGTTCGCGCACGGGCTTGTTGACAGTGACTTATCTGATGCAAGCGGGCTCGCCGCTCGACGCGTGCTTGCAATTGGGTGTGTCAGTCAATCGCGGCGCGGGCACGGGCGCAGTGGCACTGCTCATCACCGATGTCATCGTCAGGCGCAATGAAGCGGCGGGTGACCGCGCACGCGTGCAAAGCGGGTTGATTGGCGGTTTGGGTGGCGGTTATCCGACCGGGCTGGTTTGCCCGGTTGTTTGCCCGCCTTGCCAGGCGCCAGGGGCCAATACGGCAGTGGTCAACTATCCCGCACCGACGGCGACCAACGCAACCACTGTGACTTGCAATCCGGCGTCGGGTTCCAGCTTCCCGTTGGGCACGACAACGGTGACGTGTACCGCCACCAATGCGGCGGGCAGCGCCACATGCAGCTTCACAGTGCGTGTCAATCCGCGGCCCACGATCACTTGTGGCGCGGATATAACGGCGACAGCCACAGGTGCGGGCGGCACGACGGTGACCTATCCCGCGCCCACGGCAACGAACGCGACCACGGTGACGTGCACGCCGGCTTCCGGCTCGAACTTCCCGGTGGGAATGACGACGGTGACTTGTACCGCGACCAATGATTGCGGCACGGCGACGTGCAGCTTCAAGGTGACGGTCAATCAACCGCTCAAGTGCGATACGCTTTGCTATCGCTCGCCGCAATGGTGGTTGCTGAATCTGGACCGCATGCCCGGCGGTAATTTGGTGATCGCCGGTGTGAACGGGAACCAGTCCGTTAACACCAACCAGCGGCGCACGCTTGAACTGGCGTTACGCGGCAACCCCTTTGGGTTCGCGTTGACGCCGCGCCAGGCGTTCAACCAGGAGTACGTGGCCGCGCAATTGAACATCATGAGCGCAGGCGGCAACGGTTCAGTCGTGGTCGCCAATTCGATGTGGGCCAACCTGAGTTGTTACGGCATCGTCGTTCCGCTCACGACCTTGAGCAACGGCGCCGTGATCAACTCGAATTCGATGGTCAAGGAGCTGTACATGCAGATCACCTTGGCCATCCTAGAGCGCCGCGAAGTGGATTTCCTGCCGTTGGCACGGTTACTAGACCTGCTCAACGGCAACGATCCACGCGGTTTTTGTAATTAGGAATTTATCCTGGTTACCTCGTTTCAAGGCCCCGTTCCCGGCTTACATAATGTAGCCGGGAACGGGGCCCTTTTTTTGTTGGCCAGCCAAGGCTGACTGTAGCGTGGCATCGGTTTGGATTTGATCAATGTAGGACTTACGCAGAAGCTCAAACAAACGTGGCGCAA
>JANOWX010000235.1:0-2969 GCA_031418175.1 Acidobacteriota bacterium
CGAAAGAAAAGCGGCGCCAAGCCGCCGCACTCCATAGGCTTCGCCATTCCAGGTTTCATAAGACTATTTGCCGAATTGCCCGAGCGCCAGATACGCGGGCACTGCCAGCAACAGCGCTACGACGGCGGAAAGCACACCCCAACGTTCGCTGCGTTCGGCAGGCCAGAACGTGCCGTTGCGTTTGCGGATCACGTTGAGCTTTGCCAGCGCCGTGCCGACGACCAGTGCAATCGCCACTTTAGCGAACAGGATTTGAATGGGCGACGCCGTCACGCGTGTTACTCCGGGAATTTGCGGATGAAAGCCGTCATGGCTTTCATCTGTTCTTCGCTTAGTTTGTCTTTCCAGGGCGGCATCGTGCCTTTGCCTTTGGCGATGGCGTCAATGATCTGTTGATCGGTGCGGCGCTGCTGCCATTTGACGTCCTTGAAATTGGGCAGCCCCGGCAAGGCGCTCTCGCCGCCCGTCCCATCGGCGCCGTGACAGGCCGCGCAACTCTTGTCATAAAACGCCTTGACCGCAAAGACCGACGCGCCCACCGGAGAAGATTGGGCTGCGCCGGTGGCAAAGGCGTCGCCCGCCTGTTTGCGCAACTTGTCGTCAATGCGGTAGCCGTTCGCCGCGAAGGCCTTGCCCAGCGTATTGAGCGGGCCGTAGCCTTCTTCGCGCGTGTGGCAGACGCCGCATTTGCCTTTCAATTCGGTTTTGGCGAACTGGTCGGCGTCATAGCGTTCCATAAACTTCGGCATGGCGTGGAAGACGGGGCAGTAAAGACACGCTGCAACAAAGAGCGCGCCGCTAAAGCTCAATAGAAATTTCGTTCGCTTCATGGTTGACTCCAGTTACTTCAGGTATTCCAGCTTTGTTACTTCCACTTCGACCAATGTCGGGCGGCCCTTCATCGCGATCTTATGCGTGCGCGCTTTCGGCACCCAATACGCGCCCTGTTTGACATAAGTGTCGTTCAGCCACTCGCGCCCGACTTCCTCTTTGGTGCCGACCTTGTAGTAAATCGCCTCGTACTCGGTGGCGATGTAGCGGCCATCCTCGACCAACATCTGCTTGCGCTGGAAAATCGTGAAATCCATGCGGCCGATGTTGCGCGAGAGTTGCTTGACCCGCTTGTCGCTGATGACGTAACTCGATCCCATCGAATCGCCTTCGATAAAAAGCTCGCGTCCGTCGGGCACTTCCTGGCCCAGTTTGAATTTCGCCTTGTCGGGGCCGTACCAGGCGTCGAAGGGTTTGCGCGGCTGGCGGTGCGTGACGAACTGGCTCATCTCTTCGTGCACGTAAGCCTTGGTCGTCGGGTCGGGCGCGTCAATCTCGACTTCCAGCGCAGGCGAGACTTTGACCTTGATCGGCATGGGCGCGCCGCCTTCGATCTTGACGATCAGATCGGCGGTGAAGCCGCGGAAACCCAAATCGGCGTCCCAGACGTAACGGTTCAGGCTGGCCTCTTTGAAGAGATTGCGCGCGACCGGATTGTCTTCGAGCGCGGCCATCTCGGCGATCATCTTGTCCCACAGCTTCTTGCCCTCGGCGGCGGTGGCCACGGTGTTGTTGTTGATCGTCGCGGCTTTCAGGCGGCCCGTCAGCGCGATCTGTTGCGTGTTGTCTTTTTTGCTGACGACTTCGTAATCATAAGCGACCAGGCCCACGCCGCGCGCATAGAAGTACAGGTTCTTGACGCGCGCCGTCGAAGTCTCCCATTCGACGCGCGAACGCAAACAGTTTTCGTACTGGCCCATCGGTGTCACGACGGTCTCGAAGCCTTCCAGCGTGGACGAGAACTGCATCAGCGACTTGCTGTCCTGTTCCGGCTGGCTCCAGCGGTATGTGCGGCCCAGCACCATGTCGTCGCGCGCCAGCAGCAGCGCGGGTTCGTAATGGAACTTCACGCCTTGCGCGCGTTGGCCCTTCTCGCCCGATTCGACGATGCGCAGGCCGTTTTTGTCGAGCACGTAAAACTGGTAATCCTCATCGCCGGTGTTTTGCACCAGCTTGAACGAGGCGCCCGCGTCGCTGAACTTGCTGCCCTCGAACCAGCGTTTGCGCTCGCTGGTGCGCGCTTGGCCGTTGGCGAATTTATACGTCCAGTCATACGTCCAACTGTCGCTTTGGTGATAGGGGAAGTATTCGGCCACCTTGACGGTCTGCGCCGCTTCGCCGCCCAGTTTCTTGCCGCCGATGGTCGCGTGCAGCAATTCGATCTCGTTGCGCAGCGTCTGTTCGGCGGCGGGCGAGAAAAATTCATACGACTCTTTGATGATGCCCACGCCTTTGGCGAGATAGCTGGTAATCGTCATCGTCGCGCCCGAGGGCCGCGCCTGTTGGAAGCGCACTTTCAGGCAATCCTTGAACGCGCCCGCCGGTGTGCTGACGCTCTCGACGCCGTAAAACGTGGCTTCCGACGAAACGTTGTTGCCATCGCTCACCGTATGCGGCGTGGCGTAGGCCTTGCCCGGCGCATAAGCGGCGTCCAACAGCGTGAAGGCCGGGCTGTATTTCACCTCGCCCTTGCCGTCGTTTTCGCCAAAGATGCGCAGGCGGCGCTGATCCACGGCGATGAGGTAATACTTGCCGCGATCATCCATCAGCTTTTTGGCGACGGTCTTGTCATCGAGTTTCGCCTCGCCCGCGACGCTTTGCGTGCGCAAGCGGTACGCGATCTGCCCGTCGGCGCGGAACTGTTTGACCTGATATGTCCACGCGTTGCCGTCGTTCAGCGGATAGTATTCGGCCATGTTCAACGTGGCGCGCTCCTGTTGGGCAAATGAATGGAAGGTGAAGAGGGTGGCGGCGGCAAAGGCCAGCGCCAACAGCAAAGCGATGCGGGTGCTTTTCATGACGTACTCCTTCAGAAGTTGACGAACCTAGGTGTGCGAGCGGTGGATTTTATTTGAAGCTTGCGCCGATTGATTCGCAAATGCCACAGTCGTTGGCGAAGCCTTTGGAGTGCGCGCGGC
>JANOWX010000236.1:0-25925 GCA_031418175.1 Acidobacteriota bacterium
CGCCAAACACTAAACACTCAGTCAACGAATTCGACCCCAGCCGGTTCGCGCCGTTGATGCTGACGCAGGCGGCTTCGCCCGCCGCGTACAAGCCCGCAATCGGCGTAGCTGCGTTGATGTCGGTGTGTACGCCGCCCATCACGTAATGCACGACGGGGCGCACCGGGATCATCTCTTTGACCGGGTCAATGCCCTGATACTTCAAACACAACTCGCGCACGAAGGGAATCTGCGCGTTGATTTTCTTTTCGCCCAGATGGCGGATGTCGAGATGCACTACGTGGCCGTAGGGCGTCTCAATCGTGCGGCCACGCTCGAACTCTTTGACGAAGGCTTGCGACAAACGGTCGCGCGGCCCCAGTTCCATCGAACGCAAGACGGGCGTAGGCTCAGGCTTGCCCAGGTCGTAATCCTGCAAGTAACGATAGCCGTCTTTGTTGAGCAGCAGGCCGCCCTCGGCGCGCGCGGCTTCGGTGATCAGGATGCCGGTGAAAGGCAGGCCGGTCGGGTGGTATTGGATGAACTCCATGTCCTTGAGCGGCACGCCCGCGCGGTAGGCCAGCGACATGCCGTCGCCGTTTTTGATGTTGGCGTTGGTCGTGAACGCGAAGACCTTGCCCGCGCCGCCCGTGCAGATGATGACCGACTTGGCGAGGATGCACTGGATTTTGCCGCTCATCAGTTCGATGGCGACGACGCCCTGCACGCGGCCATCGTCCACCAACAGCTTGGTCACGAACCATTCGTCGTAGCGTTTGACGGCTTCGTATTTGAGCGAAGTCTGAAAGAGCGTATGCAGCATGTGGAAGCCGGTCTTGTCGGCGGCGAACCAGGTGCGCTCTTTTTTCATGCCGCCGAAGGGTCGCCCGGCGACGTGGCCGTCGGGTTCGCGGCTCCACGGGCAGCCCCAGTGTTCGAGTTGCAGCAACTCCCTAGGCGCTTCGTTGACGAAGTATTCGACGGCGTCCTGATCGCACATCCAGTCGCCGCCGGAGATGGTGTCGTAACAATGTTCTTCGAGACTGTCATGGGACTTGATGACGCCCGCCGCGCCGCCTTCGGCTGAGACCGTGTGGCTGCGCATCGGATAAACCTTAGAGACGACGGCGATGTTGAGTGTGGGATTGACCTCGGCCACGGCAATGGCTGCGCGCAGCCCCGCGCCGCCGCCACCAACCAACAGAACATCGTGTGAACTGATGTCCATACTCTGCGCTCCTTACGAGAAACTTCGAGAATCAGCCTGAACCGGCGGTTGATTCTCCGTTGCTTGTTATTTTCAGAATGCGATTGAACTGATGAAACGTAATGCTGAACTGCGTAAAACGCGGCGTAGTCTACGTTGCTTGCTGTCAGGCGTCAACGCGCGGCAGCCCGCTTCCGCTTATCAGTGAACTAACTTTTTGCATTTTACTATTCGCCGCACGGCTGCTATGTTTTGGCGCGTGATCGGCATTCGTCACACACAAAGCGAACCAAGTACAATTCCATTGACGGAGGCAAGATGGCTGCATCGTTAGAGAGTTTGCCAGCATCTTCGGCGGGGCTATTGCTGCGCCTGTGGCAATCCTCGCTGGGCAAAAAATACGTAATGGCGCTGAGCGGGCTGGGGCTGTATCTGTTCGTCATCATTCACCTGCTCGGCAACCTGCAAATTTTCGCGGGGCCGGTCAAGCTCAACGCCTATGCGCACACGTTGAAAGCGTCGCCGCTCGTGCTGTGGGGTGGCCGGCTCGGCTTGCTGACGCTGGTCACCTTGCACATCACGGTGGCCATTCAATTGACGCTCGCCAACCGCCGCGCGCGCGCGCAAAATTATTCCGTCGGCAAGCCGGTCGCTTCGACCTTTGCGCAGCGCACGATCCTCATCAGCGGGCTGGTGATGCTGGCCTTCATTCTCTTTCACCTGGCGCACTTCACGCTGGGCCTGGTTGAGCCGCAGTATTTGCAGTTGCAAGACCCCCTCACCGGCTATCACGACGTGCGGCGGATGATGATCGAAGGCTTCTCGAATCCGTTGGTCGCGGTCTTTTATATCGTCTCGATGGGTCTGTTGCTGCTGCATCTGAGCCACGGCGTGAGCAGTACCTTTCAATCGCTGGGGCTACGCAGCAAACAGACCTTCGGCTTTTTCGATAAGCTAGCGAAGGTGTCGGGGCTGCTGCTCTTTTTGGGCAACAGTGCGATTGTGCTGGCGATTCTGTTGAAGGTGATACGCTGAACCCTTGATGCGGTACCGCGAGCGGTAGCGACCGGGTTCTTGATTGCATAGCGACCCGCCAACGACTACCCAGTCGCTACCGCTCTTGGTACCGCACCGAATTTGCAATGACCATCAAACTCGCATCCAAAATTCCATCCGGCCCCGTGCCGTCCAAGTGGGCGAAGTACAAACAGGACATGCGCCTGGTCAACCCGGCCAACAAACGCAAGTTCGACATCATCGTCGTCGGCACCGGTCTGGCCGGCGCTTCCGCCGCCGCAACGCTGGGCGAACTGGGCTACAACGTCAAAGCGTTTTGCTTTCAAGACAGTCCGCGCCGCGCACACAGCATCGCCGCGCAGGGCGGCATCAACGCGGCCAAAAATTACCGCAACGACGGCGACAGCGTTTATCGCCTCTTTTACGACACGATCAAGGGCGGCGACTTCCGCGCGCGCGAAGCCAACGTACACCGCCTGGCCGAAGTTTCGGTCAACATCATTGACCAATGCGTAGCCCAAGGCGTGCCTTTCGCGCGCGAATACGGCGGCTTGCTCGACAATCGCAGCTTCGGCGGCGCGCAGGTTTCGCGCACCTTTTACGCGCGCGGCCAGACGGGCCAGCAACTGCTGATCGGCGCGTATCAGGCGCTGAGCCGCCAGATTCACCTGGGCACCGTGCGCATGTTCCCGCGCACCGAGATGCTGGATGTCGTCGTCGTTGACGGCCACGCCAAAGGCATCGTCACGCGCGATCTGGTCACGGGCGAAATCGCCGCGCACGCCGCCGATGTCGTGGTGCTGGCGACGGGCGGTTATGGCAACGTGTTTTATCTTTCGACCAACGCCAAAGGCTGCAACGTCACGGCGACCTTTCGCGCGCACAAGAAAGGCGCGCTCTTCGCCAATCCCTGCTACACGCAAATTCACCCGACCTGCATCCCGGTCAGCGGCGATCATCAATCCAAGCTGACGCTGATGTCAGAATCGCTGCGCAACGACGGGCGCGTCTGGGTGCCGAAAAAATCCGGCGACACGCGCCGTCCGCAAGACATCCCCGACAGCGACCGCGACTATTACCTTGAACGCAAGTATCCGAGTTACGGCAATCTGGCCCCGCGCGACATCGCCTCGCGCGCGGCCAAAGAAGCCTGCGACAAGGGCCTCGGCGTCGGCCCCGGCGGGCGCGGCGTTTACTTGGATTTTTCGGATTCGATCAAACGGCTGGGGCGCGCGAAGATCGAAGAGCGCTACGCCAACCTGTTCGAGATGTACGAGCGCATCACGGGCGAGAACGCCTACGAACAGCCGATGCGCATCTATCCGGCGGTGCATTACACGATGGGCGGGCTGTGGGTGGATTACGAATTGATGAGCAATGTGCCCGGCTTGTTTGTCATTGGCGAAGCCAACTTTTCCGACCACGGCGCGAACCGGCTGGGTGCGTCGGCGTTGATGCAAGGGCTGGCCGATGGTTACTTCGTGCTGCCGCAAACCATCGGCGGTTACATGGCCGGGCAGAAAGGCAAGCCCTCGACCGACCACGCCGAATTCAAGAAGGCGCTGGAAGACGTGCGCAACCGCACGACGCAATTGCTGAACATCAAAGGCAAGCGCACGGTCAGCGATTTTCACCGCGAACTGGGCAAGCTGATGTGGGACAACGTCGGCATGGCGCGCACCAAGGCGAGTATGGAACTCGCCCTGCAACGCATCCCCGAAATCCGGCAAGAGTTCTGGGAGAACGTCAACGTGCTGGGCGACGGCAACGAACTGAATCCCGCGCTGGAACACGCGGGCCGCGTGGCCGACTTTCTGGAGTTCGCGCAACTGCTGGCCTACGACGCGCTGCAACGCGAGGAATCCTGCGGCGGCCACTTCCGCGAGGAGTATCAGACGGAAGACGGCGAGGCGTTGCGCAACGACGACCAATACGCCTACGTCGCGGCGTGGGAATACAAAGGCGTAGACGCTTATCCCGCGCTGCACCAGGAACCGCTGCATTACGAAGAAATCAGGATGACGCAACGCAGTTACAAATAAATCCCCTGGGTACGCACCGCTTCCAGCGTGCCGTCTCGGCGGCGGACAAATGAATGCTGAAAGGAACCCCCTCCGGCATTTGTTTCTCCGCCGCCGAGACGGCACGCTGGAAGCGGTGCGTACCCAGGGTCAGTTAGCAAGCGGCCCCCGGCCGTCGGTTTATCCGGCAACTGGACACTGCCGGAAGTAACTGGACTACTAGCTTGGCCGCCGGTTTGCGGGCCGCTTGCTATTCAACAGTTGAACCAACGATGAAACTCAAACTTCGCGTCTGGCGGCAACGGAACGCCACGACGCCCGGCCAATTCAAAGAATACGACGCCCCGCACATCAGCCCGGATATGTCCTTTCTGGAGATGCTCGACGTTGTCAACGAAGACCTCATCAAACGCGGCGAAGAGCAAATCGCCTTCGACCACGATTGCCGCGAGGGCATCTGCGGCGCGTGCAGCCTGGTTATCAACGGCACGCCGCACGGCCCGCTGAAAGCGACCACCACCTGCCAGTTGCACATGCGCAGCTTCAAGGACGGCGACACCATCACCATCGAACCCTGGCGCGCCACGCCCTTCCCCGTCATCAAGGATTTGGTCGTGGATCGCGCGGCCTTTGACCGCGTGATTCAATCGGGCGGTTACGTCTCGGTTTCGACCGGCGGCACGCCCGATGGCAACGCGCTGCCGATTCCCAAAGAAGACGCGGACAAGGCGATGGATGCCGCGCAATGCATCGGCTGCGGCGCGTGTGTGGCGGCGTGCAAGAACGCTTCGGCGATGCTGTTTGTGGCGGCGAAAGTTTCGCATCTGGCGCTGCTGCCGCAGGGGCAGGTCGAACGCGAGCGGCGCGTGTTGAATATGGTCGCGCAGATGGATGCGGAAGGCTTCGGCAATTGCACGAACACCGGATCGTGCGAGGCGGCCTGCCCGAAAGGCATCACGCTGGACAACATCGCGCGGATGAATCGGGAGTATTGGCGGGCGTTGTTCAAGAGCAAGCTGGCTTGAGCAGGGGTTGCGAAAGCTACGCACCCGCTCCGCTGAAGTAGTCGCTGCCGCGTTTGAGCTTGAAATTGCAGTAGTACTGAATGGCCTTGAATCGTCGTAATCCCCGGTCACGACCAATGTGTCAGTGCGCCACGCGCTCGCGGTAGTCAACGCATCCAAATTTCATTTCATCTGGCATCATTTGTTGGCTGGCGCCTGGCGGTCAGCCATGACTGGCTTCAGCATGCAACTTCAGCCCAAGCGCACTGATAACCTTGAGAATGGTGTCGAAGCTGGGGCTACGCTCACCCGAAAGCGCTTGGTAAAGGCTTTCGCGGGACAGCCCGGCATCGTGTGCGACTTGGGCCATGCCTTTGGCGCGCGCAATATCGCCCAGCGCCTTAGCCACGAAAGCGGCATCTCCGTCGGCCTCTGCCAGGCAAGCCTCCAGATAGGCAGCCATTTCCTGCGGGGTTCTCAGATGTTCAGCGACGTCATAGCGCGTGGTAGCGGTCTTATTCATAGTAGTTACTCCGAAAGATTACGTGCCAGGCGTAAGGCAGCCTTGATGTCCTTGGCTTGGGTGCTCTTGTCCCCACCAGCCAGCAGAATAATCAACGCGCGCCCTTGCTGCTTGAAATAGACCCGATAACCCGGCCCGTAGTTGATGCGCAACTCTGAGACGCCCTCACCCACCGGCTCGACGTCGCCGGGGTTGCCTGCCGCAAGTCGTTCAATCCTGGCTTGGACGCGCGCCCGCGCTTGCAGGTCACGCAAGTCGTCGAGCCATTGCGCGAAGAGGCTGGTTTTGCGAATTTCAAGCATGAGGCCACTGTGGTCAGAAGTCTACATCTTGTCAATGCCACGTCGCGCCGCCAGCGGTCGAATGAAGATGCCGCGCTCTTCATTCTCGTGCGAAGCGGCCTGCCCGAAAGGCATCACGCTGGACAACATCGCGCGGATGAATCGAGAGTATTGGCGGGCGTTGTTCAAGAGCAAGCTGGCTTGAGCAGGGGTTGCGAAAGCTACGCACCCGCTCCGCTGAAGTAGTCGCTGCCGCGTTTGAGCTTGAACTTGCAGTAGTACTGAATGGCCTTGAAATCGTCGTAATCCTCAGTGACGACCATTGCTCCCGCCCGCCGCGCACTCACCGCAATCAACGCGTCCAACATCATCTGTTGACTCGCCCCAGGCTTTTGTGGCGGCAGCTTGCCACCAGCGCCTTTCTTGCGGCGTTGTGTGAGACAGTAAAGAATGCGGCTGGCGAGCAGCCAATCTTCTGAGGTGGGAACGATCAAGGTGCCGTGTTTTTCGTGGGAACGGCGCGTTGCGTCTAACCATTGGCGGATAGGATCGTTCAACGCGCTCGCGCCAAGTTCCGCCGCCACCACCGCCGACAAGTGGAAGTCGCGGGGCAGTTGCGCAAAGGTGCGGGCAATAATGACCGAAGTATCGAATGTGACTGGCTTATTCACGGGCTTCCGGGTGATAGCTTTCATAAACCATCCGAAACGCTTTGAGGGTGATTTCTTCCGTCGTCATTTCCTTCCGTTTCGGGCGCGAGCCTTTGCGCTTGGCAGTCGTTGCTTGTGCGCCGTTGTCTGGCTTGTCCGCCGCCTGTTTCGCTGGCTTCGTTTGCGCCGCGGACGCTTCTTCCGGGTGATGCAGTTCATAAGCCAGTTGAAACGCGCGCAATGTCGCTCGTTTCAATTCCTCGCTCATCCCGCCAAATTGCGCGCCGTTGTGGTTAGCCGCAGTAGTTGCTGCTTTCCCGCCTGGCTTGTTAGCCGCGCGCTTGATCGGTTTCGTTTTGATTGTTGCAGCCGTCTTGTTTGTCTTTGCCATAAGCCCTCCTTCGTTGCCGCCGCACTTTAGCACACCCCAAACGCGCCAGCTATCTTAGGCAAAGCTGCGTTTGTCTCGCCAAAGCGCCCGGGACTTCAGAAGACCATCAGCGTTGGCCGTTCGTCAGTCCGGCTAAACTGGATTCGACGAGCCACGTGGCAAGTTGCGCGGGCGTCACGACTGCACCAAGCGCGGCGAGTTGCGCGGCCAAGCCATTGAGTTGTTCCCAGGTCTCCGGCTTGAAAGCAATCACGCGCTCGACGACGGGCTTTTGCGCGGTTCGCGCCTGCTGCCATTGTTCCACCAGCCCGCGCAGTTGCAGCAGGTCTAGCGGCCCGCGCACGCGCACACCGAAATCCATCAGCACATCCGGTTGCAGCAGCTTTTTCAATTGCTCAATTTGCGCAGTGTCGGTCATCTCATTCACTCCTCATATTTCGTAAAACCAGAATAAACGCCGTCAATCACGACACCCACTTCGCCTTGTCGCCCTGCCTTGCCCAACCGCCACAAGAAGCCGCGCAAATGGTCGCGGTCAAATCCGCCGGGTTGGCAAAGGAAAGGATCATCACCGTCGCTTCGAACAGCAATTGCCCGCCGCGCTCGTCATCGCGCCAGACGCCTTTGCCGGGCGGGAAAGCAGTGCCACCGCCAAAGGCTTGCCCGACGGCACGCAATCCCTCATCCACCCAACACTGCTGGCCAACACTGCTGGCCAATACTGCTGGCCAATACTGCTGGTCAATCGCTTGCCCGTCGCGGTCTAGCGCGGGAATAAAGAGCACGACTTGCGCGCTCCCGGCGGGCTTTTCGGCTTGTAAGACTTGTGCGATCTCAACCATCGTGAGGTCTCACCTTCGCTCAACTTTTCTTCCGTTTGAGTTTGGCAAAGGGACGCTAGCCGCTAGCCGATACATTCACGACCGACAATAGAAAAGGCATCACGCTAGACAACAGCGCGCGGATGAATCGGGAGTATTGGCGGGCGTTGTTGCAGAGCAAACTGGCTTAAAGCAACGAAGGTTGCCAACCAATGGCAACCTCCGTTCGGGATAACTGCAAGCTCCTTTCGTGTTACTTCTTGCCGCCTACCTGTCCGATCAACTCCGTGATCTTTTTGCCCCACGCGTCCCAATCCGTAACGTAGCCGCGTGCTTCCAGTTGGATGAAGCCTTCAGAGTTCACCAGCCAGTTACGGGGAATGCTTTGCACTTCCCATTCATCTTGTTTACCCAGCGCGCCGAGCCACGCGGGAGTTTACTCCAGCCCGATCGAGGTTGGCGCTAGCAAAGAGCATTAACCAGCATGCTCGCCTGTGATGGCGCGACTTGCCGAGTTGTTTGCGCAATTCAACAAGCGAATAGATACGCGGATGATGCGGGTGACGCGGATTTCCGCAGATTCTTTTCGGGTTGATCCGCGCTCATCCGCTGCATCCGCGTCATCCGCGTACCTATTTCCGCTACTTTGTTGGCATTTCTTTTACGCACAGGCTTCAGTTATTTGATGGCAATCCGCACTGTATTCGCCGCTTTTCCATCCACACGCAAAATCACTTCGACTTCCCCGCGTCCGCCTAACGTGCGCGGGATGCGCAGGTTGGTTTGATCCAAACCGGCCAGGCCGCCTTGCGCGCCCGCGAATTGCACCTCGGCATCCGTGCCGCCAATCGTCGCCGTGACGGCGCCGAGCGCACTGCGCTTGCGGAAGCCCGTGCCGAACAACACCAGAAACAGTTGATCGCTCTCTGGCCCCAGATCAATTGCCAGCGGAATCTTTTGGCCGCTGGGGTTAGTGGTCACGATTGATTCAAGGTTTTGCGCGCCATTACCTCCCACGCGCACCAGATACCCGGCCGGCACGCCTAGCCCATTGGCAGCGGCGGTGAACAGGCCGGGCGCGACTGTGGCGATGTTGATGTTGGCGGCCGAGAGGCGATTGTCCGCGCTGGTGACGATGACCGTCGCACCGCCAAGCGCCGTGCCGAGCGGCACCAGATAATTGATCTGAGTCGTGCCGACGAAAAAGAGCGGCGCGAGCCGTTCGACGCCCGCGCTGTCACGCACGCGCACAGTCGTGCCGCGCAAGGTCGTCGGCAACGGCTGCGTGGTCGCCGATTCGTTACCGGTGGCGAGGTTGCTGCCGAAGGCCGAGACAACCATCTCGGCGGCGAACTCCGTGCCGGTGAAGCTGGCGGCGGATACGTTGGCCAACGGTAACGCGACGGCAAAGTTCACGGCAGCGGAAGTGCCGCCGCCGGGCGCGGGGTTGAAGACGGTGATTGGCACTGCGCCCGCGTTGACCAGATCGGCGGCGGGGATCGCGGCGCGCAATTGCGTGGCGCTGACAAAGGTCGTCGCGCGATCGGCGCCATTCCAGCGCACGATTGAAGCCCCTCCGGCAGTGTTGATGAAATTGCTGCCCGTCACCGTCAATTCAAAGGCCGCGCCACCGGCCAAAGCGAACGCGGGATTCACAGCGGTCAGCGTGGGCAAGGGATTTGGCGCTTGATTGATGGTGAAGGTCAACGCGTTAGACGCGCCGCCACCGCCGCCCGCCGACGCGGGATTGAAGACCGTGACCGTCGCCGTCCCCGCACTGGCGATGTCACTGGCGGGAATTTGGGCGGTCAGTTGCGTCTGGCTAATGAAAGTCGTCGCGCGCTCTGCGCCGTTCCAACGCACCACCGAATTGCTCAGGAAGCTGTTGCCGTTGACCGTCAGCGTAAACGCCGCGCCGCCCACGTTCGCTTGATTCGGATTCAAACTGACCAGCACGGGCACTGGGTTTGGCGCTTGATTGATGGTGAAGGTCAGCGCGTTCGATGCGCCGCCGCCGCCATTGGCCGACGCCGGATTGAAGGCGGTGACTTGCGCCGTGCCTGCGCTGGCAACGTCGGTCGCGGGAATCTGCGCGCTAAGTTGCGTCGCGCTGATAAACAGCGTCGGACGGTTCGCGCCGTTCCAGCGCACACTCGCGCCGCTGACGAAATTGCTGCCATTCACCGCCAGCGTGAAGGCCGCGCTGCCCGCGTTAAGCGTGTTCGGGTTCAAACTCGTCAACGTTGGCACGGGGTTCGGCAGTTGATTGATGGTGAAGCTCAACGTATTGGACGTGCCGCCGCCGGGCGCGGGCGTGAATACTGTCACTGTGGCAGTGCCGGGGCTGGCGATGTCAGCCGCCGTGATTTGCGTAGTCAGTTGTGTCGCGCTGACGAACGTTGTCACGCGGTCTGCATTGTTCCAACGCACGACCGAGTTGTTGACGAAGCTTGCGCCATTGACCGTCAGCGTGAACGCCGCGCCACCCGCGTTGGTGTTGGCCGGATTCAAATTGGTCAGCGAGGGCGCGGCAGCAGGCATGATGACGTTGAAATTAGCGCCGCTCGATGAACCGCCGCTCGGCGCGGGATTGAAAACCGTAATGCGAACGATGGCGGGATTGGCCAAGTCTGTCGCCGGAATTTGCGCTGTCAACTGCGTACCGCTGACAAAAGTCGTCGCGCGGTTGTCGCCATTCCAACGCACGACCGAGCCGTTTACGAAGCCGCCACCGTTGACCGTCAACGTCAGCGCCGCGCTGCCCGCAAAGGCCGACGTTGGCGCAATGGTCGTCAGCGCGGGAATCGGATTGTTGATCGTAAAGCTCAACGCGTTTGAACTGCCGCCGCCCCCGCTGACATTGGCCGGATTGAAAACGGTCACATTCGCTGTGCCGCCCGTGGCGACGTCACTGGCGGGTATCGCCGCCGCCAGTTGCGTGGCGCTGACAAACGTCGTGGCGCGATCAGCGCCGTTCCAGCGCACCACAGCATTACTGACGAAGTTGCTGCCGGTCAGCGCCAAGGTAAAGGCCGCGCTACCGGCGGTCAGTTGATTCGGCTGCAACTGGCTCAGCGTCGGAACCGGGTTCGGCGGCGGATTGATCGTAAAGCTCAATGCATTCGACACGCCGCCCCCGCCGCTGACGTTGGCCGGATTGAAGACCGTGATTTGCGCCACGCCGATGTTGGAGATGTCAGCGGCGGGAATCGCCGCCGTCAGTTGCGTCGCGCTGCCAAAGGTCGTCGGACGGTCTGCGCCATTCCAACGCACGACCGCGCCGTTGACGAAGTTGCTGCCGGTCACCGTCAACGTGAATGCCGCGCCGCCAGCGATGGCATTGTTCGGATTCAAACTCGCGAGCGTCGGCAGCGGATTCGGCGGCGGATTGATCGTGAAGCTCAGCCCGTTCGACACGCCTCCGCCCGGCGCGGGATTGAAGACGGTCACCGTGGTCGCGCCGACCGACGCCACATCATTCGCTGGAATTGCCGCAATCAATTGCGAACTGGTAACAAAGGTCGTCGCACGATCCGCGCCGTTCAACCGCACCACCGCGCCGTTGACGAAATTCGCGCCGTTGACCGTCAGCGTCAACGCGCCACTGCCCGCGATCACACTCGTTGGATTCAAATTCGCCAGTGTCGGTGCGGGGTTGGGCGGCTGGCCGATGGCAAAGCCGACCGCGTTCGAGAGTCCGCCGCCGCCGCCCGCCGAAGCCGGATTGAAGACCGTCACATTCGCCGTGCCGATGCTGGCGATGTCTGTGGCCGGAATCGCGGCGCGCACTTGCGTGGCGCTGACAAAGGTCGTCACGCGATCAGCGCCGTTCCAACGCACGACTGAACTGCTGATAAAGCCGCTGCCATTCACCATCAGCGTGAACGCGACGCTGCCCGCGTTCGCTGTATTCGGATCCAACCCGCCAATGACGGGTACAGGGTTGGGCGCCGGAGGTGGAGGATTGATCGTAAAGGTCAGCGCATTCGACGCGCCGCCGCCGCCGCTGACATTGGCCGGATTGAAGACCGTCACCGCAGCCGTGCCCTGGCTGGCGATGTCGCTGGCCGTGATCTGCGCGGTCAGTTGCGTGGCGCTGTTGAACGTCGTCGCACGCTCAGCGCCGTTCCAACGCACGACCGCGCCCGTGACAAAGTTCGTGCCGGTGACAACGAGAATGAATGCCGCGCCGCCTGCATTGGCTACGCTGGGATTCAAGCTGGCGAGCGTGGGCACAGGCGTGGGCGGCGGATTGATCGTGAAGGTCAGCGCATTCGACACGCCGCCCCCGCCACTGACCGAAGGGAGATTGAAGACCGTCACACTGGCTGTGGCGACATTGGCGATGTCGGCGACGGTGATGGTCGCGGTCAGTTGCGTGGCGCTGACAAACGTCGTCGCACGGTCATTGCCGTTCCAACGCACGCTTGCGCCGTTGACGAAATTGGAGCCGTTGACCGTCAGTGTGAATGTTGCGCCGCCAGCGATGGTTGTATTCGGATTCAAACTCGCCAGCACCGGCACGGGATTCGGCGCGGGATTGATGGTGAAGGTCACCGCATTCGACGGCCCGCCGCCGCCGCCTGACGAAAGCGGATTGAAGACGATGATCGTCGCCGTGCCCGCATTGGCAATGTCGCTGGCCGGAATCGCCGCCGTCAATTGCGTGCTGCTGACCGGCGTCGTCACGCGATCCGCTCCATTCCAACGCACCACCGCGCCCGTGACGAAATTGGTTCCGGTCAGCGTCAGCGTCAACGCGCCGCTGCCCGCCTGTGCCGAACCCGGATTCAAACTGGTAATCGCGGGCACAGGGTTGGGCGGTTGCGTGATCGTGAAGGTCAACCCGTTCGACAACCCGCCGCCGGGCGCGGGATTGAATACGGTGACGACCGCTGAACCCGGCGCGGCCAAATCACCCGCCGTCACATCAATCGTCAACCGCGTCGGATTGATAAACGCCGTCAGCCGGTCCACGCCGTTCCAACGCACGGTGGATTGATTCAGAAAGCCCGTGCCATTCAACGCCAACGTAAAGGCCCCGCTGCCCGCCGCGCGCGACGCCGGTTCCAGACTGTTCAACACCGGCAGCGGATTCGTTTGCACAGCATTGATCGTAAAAACAGAGGCGTTCGATGTGCCGCCGCCCGGCGCGGGATTGAACACCGTGACTTGCGCCGTCCCCGCATTGGCAACATCGGCGGCGCTGATCGCCGCATTCACGCGCGCGTTGCTGACAAAGGTCGTCGGGCGGTCGCTGCCATTCCAGCGCACCACCGCACCACCCGCGAAGTCCGTCCCGTTGACGCCCAACGTGAACGCGCCGCCGCCCGCATCCCGATTGGCCGGATCGAGCGTCGTGATCGTGGGCGTGGGATTGACCTGCGCAAACGTGAGCGTGCCTGCCGTGTAATTGCTCGGCAGACTGTTGCCGTTGGCATCCGACACATCGCGCACCGTGGGGTTGTCGCCGAAGCTGATTTGCGTCGTGCCCGTCGCATTGCCCGCCACGCCGAAGGTCACGGTGAAGGCCTGCCGCACGCCCGCCGCGAATTTCTGATCGGTCGGCAAGGCCAGCGTAATGCCTACGCGCCCGCTGGCGGCGAAGACCGGGTTGATAAAAAACGCCGCGCCGACCAACACCCCACTGCCCAGCGCACCGGATTGATAAGTGAGCAAGGCCGGGTTGAAGTTGAGCGTGAAGCCCAGCGCATTCTCATCGCCCTGCGAAACCAGTTCGATGGAAGCGGTGAAGCTCTGCCCGGCCAGCGCGGTCGCATTGGCAACACGAATTTCGCGCGTGCTTTGGGCTGACGCAGTGGGCCGCAGGTTGAAGATCGCCGGCAAGCCGAGCAGGACAAGCAAGCCCGTCATCAGCAGGCGCGCGGGCAAACGTAGATTCAGGTTCTGACGCATAGTCACAACTCCTTTCGGGAAAAAACGCATTGTTGAGGAGGGGAAAGAAAGAATGTCGAAAACTACTTGTGCGCGGCGCGTTCGGGGTCGCGGCGGCGGTTGAGTGTAGCCCAGTCTAGCCGGGCTGGGAATGGCGCGCGGAAAGAACGTCTCCGCCACAGGTCAAGCAAAGGCGGCCACGGCGACTTGATAGCGTTCCGGCAATTTGCGCAAGCCCCGCCGCACCTCATCCAGCCGATGCAAGGTTTCGGACGTCAGGTAGCTCTCGCCGCAATGCCGGCAAGCGATCATCGGCACATCTTCAACAACGATCATAGCCGCGCCCTTGCCCAGCACCTGCGGACGTTTGACGAGTTGCGCCGCCGCCTGGCCGCAGCTTTCACAAACCAGCTTGGCGGCTTTGCGGTTGTTGCCGGTCTTGTTCGTTGGCATCACTTTTCAGCCGACCTACATTTTCCACTCCGCTGCGGGAATTTCAGCCGCCTTGAGAATGCTGCGCAAAGTGCCCAGCGGCAAACTGCGTCCGCGATGCTCCGGCACGATCACCTGCAAACCGGATTGCGCATTGCGCCATTTGCGATGACTACCCTTTTGCGAAAGCAACTGAAAGCCATACCGCGCCAGCAGGCTCTCGACTTCGCGCGCCGTCAACCGGCGCATGCGTTCGCTCATCAGACGGCGACCTCCAACAGCCGGGCGCCTGCCACCAGTTCCAGCGGCTCCGGTTGCAAATACAACTCAATCGCCTCACGGATGTTTTCCAAGGCCTCGGCTTCGCTCAACCCCGCCGAAGCACAGCCCGGCAACTCAGGACACCAAACCGCCCAATCTTCTGTCGCCGGATCGTATTCCAACACGACACGCCAGTTCATTTTGCGCTACTCCTTTTGTGTGAGCCGCGCCGGCCTTCGCTCTCGCTACCGGACGACGCGGCCCGCTTGATTTTCGGATGCAGTCACCCGCATCGCCGGACGACGCACTGGACTCCCGGTGTACGCTCACGGCAATCGCTTGCCGCAACTCTGACGGTCAGGAGTACTCGAACCGAACACAATACGGAAGCCGATATAGTTGATGCGGAAGCCGGGCGTAAGGCTGAGACGATCGGCGGAGCGGCAGAGCCTTGAAATGTAGTTCCAGGAACCGCCCCGCACCACCCGGCGACTTGAGTCCCCACCGCTCACCCAAGCTGAGCCATCAATCGGCGCATCTTTGTAGCTCTCGTGCCACACATCCGCACACCATTCCCACACATTGCCGTGCATATCGTAAAGGCCAAACGCATTCGCCACGCCCAAACTGCCAACCGGCACCGTCCGCTGCCGATACTCGCCCTTCGCTGCATTGCCGTATGGATAGCCGCCGTTGTAATTGACGAGTTCCCGCGTGATCGTCGGGCCAAACGCAAAGGGCGTCGTGCTGCCCGCGCGGCAGGCATATTCCCACTCGGCCTCGCTCGGCAAACGATAAGTGCGTTTGAATTGCCTTTCCAGCCGCTGGCAAAACTCGACGGCTTCTTCCCAACTCACCTGCTCGACCGGCAATTTGTCGCCCTCGAAATTTGACGGTTCGGGCGGCAATTCCAGCTTCACTTTGGGCAAGCGCGCCACCGCCCACCATTGTTCCTGCGTCACTTGATAGCGGCTTATCCAGAGGGCTGGTACGGCCACACGATGGCGCGGCTGCTCCGTCTCGAACCATTCGCGTGTGGCGTCCTTGTTGTAACGTTGGGCATCGGCAAAGGCGGCTTCGACCTCGGCGTTAGTCGAACCCATGCGGAACACGCCCGCCGGGATTTCGATCATCTGCAAGTGCACGCCGTGGCCCAGGTCTTCCTCAAAACCGGCGACTTGCGCATTGACTCGCTCAATAACGCGCCCTTGTTCATCCACGCGCGCCGTGACGAAATCGAAGCTGCGCGCGGGCACGGTTGATGAGGCAGGCTTCGCTGGCGGCATGGATGGTGCGGTCTTTGGCGCCGGAGTGGTGACTGAAGCGGTGACCGGCTTAGCAGTTTTGGATTTGCCACGCCGCACACTCTCGCTCTCAAGCGCCCTGAATAGCTTCTCCCAGCCGCGCTCTTCAAACAGATTGACACAGTGCAGGTGCTTCAATTCGGCGGGGAACTCGCACTCTTCCAGCCGCGCCGGAATCACGAAGATGTCATCCGGGCGCATCTCTTGCCGCCTGTCCAACGCCAGCTTGATCTCACGTTGGATGAAAGTGCGCTTCTCAACCGACGTGCGCGATAAACAGATGACAACGAAGTCAGAACCAGTCAGCGCTTTCTCGATCACCAGCTTGAAATCCTGCCCAGGCAACAAGTCTTCGTCATCCAGCCACGGTTTGTAACCTTGCGCCGTCAAGCGTTGATGAAGCTCGCGGGCCTGAGCGCGGTCTTCGCTGGCATAGCTGATGAAAATTTGAGTCATAGGGGGTGACGCTGCCTTTTTGCTTGCCTTGGTCTTTCGTTGTTCCTGGCTTGGGGCTCGGTTGGCGATTAACGCAAGTATTGTTTTTCAATTGCCATAATTTTAGCAACCCGTTTGCCGTGCCGCGCCTCGCCTTCGGGCGTATCGAGCCAGGCGCGCACGATGGCGCGCAGTTGCTCCGGCGTCTGCAATTTGCCGCCCAGCGTCAACACGTTGGCGTAGTTGTGTTCGCGGCTGTTGCGCGCGCTGGCTTCATCGTAACAGAGCGCGGCGCGCACGCCCGGCACTTTGTTCGCCGCCATGCACGAGCCGATGCCCGCGCCGTCCACGATGATGCCCAGGTCGCATGCGCCGTCGGCCACGGCCCGCGCGACGGCGTGCGCAAAGTCTGGGTAATCCACCGCTTCGGTCGAATGCGTGCCGAAATCGCGCGTGGCATAACCGAGTTCAGCCAGAAAAGTTTTCAGCGCCTCTTTCATTTCATAACCGCCGTGATCGGCGCCGAGCGCGATGATGCGTTGTTTGTCTGTGTGATGGGTTTGCGTGCGGTAGCGGATTTCAATGCCACGTTCACGTAACGCATCCTGGGCAGCGGGTGTGACAATGGCGTCGGCGCGGATGAGCAGCTTGCCGCCGTCGGGGACGGTTTGCAGGTCGCTTTCGGTGATGACGTGCTTGACCGATTCGTCAATTTGATCGGCGGCGGCAGGTTGCGCTGAGCCAGCGAGTTGTTCAGTGAGTGAGGTGCGGACGAGTTGTTCTATGTCTTCGCGTTTCATCAGGCAGCCAAGGTTTGAATCGCTTCTACTGGAAGCTCGAACAAGGCCTCCGGCGCGAAGTCAGCGCCATTCGGCCAGGTGACCGTGCCGATGACCGCGTCAAACTCGGCTTGAGCAAAGTAAGCAGGATCAAGCAACGGCGCAAAGATCGGCCCTTCCAGCAGCGGCAACACATTGACGCATTTATGTGCGCCGTTATTGAACCGCAATTCGAGGGAGTGATCGTCACAAACTCGAGCTTCGATTACGCGCAAAATCATTTGGCTTACTCCTGTTTTTATTTCAGTGGCGGAATACGCGGCAAGGGTTGTTTGGCCCGCGCCAGTTCCCAACTCTGCCGCAATTCGTCCTGATGAAGCGCCGCCCATTCGATCACCAACGATTGCGCCCGGCGCGGCAACTCGCCTTCGATGATTTGGATTGGATCAATCTCGACTTCCGCCTCAAACTCGCCATAGACCGCGTGGAAATGCGGCGGCGGATGATCGCGGTAAAACATCGTGACGACGATCCCAAAAAACTCAGCAAGGCGCGGCATAACTCTTCAGCTCCAGTTCTTCGAGCTTTTGCCGCAACAGCAGATTTTCCATCTGCGTGAGCAAAAGTTCGCGCTCCGTTTCTTCCCGCTCACGCTCCTGCTGATTTTCCAACTTCGCAAGCGTCGCCCAGATACGATCCATCCCTTCGCGGAAACGCCGGTTGTGTTCCGCGCTCTCCAATTCGCGTTACGGACGTTCGGCCTCCATACGATCCATCAAGGCCATCCAATCATCAAGCATGGCTTCAAGCTGGCGCGCTTAGGCGTCGGGAATTTCAATGGTCATCTTCAGGCTCCTTTCACGCGCAGCTTACAACCAATCCGGCTCTTCCGAAAAGAACTGCTTGATCCCGCGTATCGCTTGCGCCGTGCGCTGCTCATTCTCGATCAATGCAAAGCGCACATACGCATCGCCCGCTTGTCCAAAACCGATGCCCGGCGAGACGGCCACGCCCGCGCGCTGGATCATCTGTTTGGCGAATTCGAGCGAGCCGGCCTTGGCGAACTGTTCGGGAATCCTGGCCCAGACGAACATCGTGCCTTTAGGTGCGGGCACGTCCCAGCCAATCGAGGCAAGCCCGCGAATCAGGGCGTCGCGGCGCGTGCGGTAAACGGCGGTGATCTCCGGCACCACCTCGTCGCAATCGCGCAAGGCGATGATCGAAGCGATCTGGATCGGCTGGAACATGCCGTAATCCAGATAGCTCTTGATGCGCGTCAGCGCGTAAACCACCTGCGGATTGCCGACGCAAAAGCCCACGCGCCAGCCGGCCATCGAATAGCTCTTCGACATCGAGAACATCTCGACCGCGACCTCTTTCGCGCCTTTGACCTGCATGATGCTGGGCGCCTGGTAGCCGTCGAAACACAAGTCGGCGTAGGCGAAATCGTGGATCACCAGGTAGCCGCGCTCCCGCGCGATGGCGACGACTTCTTCAAAGAAGCTCAACTCCACGCATTGCGTTGTCGGGTTGTGCGGGAACGAGAGCACCAGAATTTTGGGCTGTTGCGCACGCGGATATTCCAACTGGCGCAAGGCTGCGAGCGTCGCTTGCGGGCCTTCGTTGATCGGCAGCTTGACGATTTCGCACCCGGCAATCGTGGCGGCGAACGAATGAATCGGATAGCTGGGATCGGGCACGATCACCTTGTCGCCCGGTTCGACGAGCGCCATCACCAAGTGCGAGAAACCTTCTTTGGCGCCGATGGTGGCGATGGCTTCGGTCTCCGGGTCAAGCTCGACACCGAAGCGCCGCTCGTACCAGCGCGCGATTTCGAGCCGCAGATTGGGGATGCCTTTGGATTGCGAGTAACGATGGTTGCGCGGGTTGCGCGCGGCTTCGCAGAGCTTGTCCACGATAGGATCGGGCGTGGGCAGATCGGGATTGCCCATGCCTAAGTCAATGATGTCTTCCCCGCGATGCCGCGCTTCCATCTTCAACTGGTTGATGACCGCGAAGACGTAAGGCGGCAGCTTTTCGATGAGGGGAAACCGGTAATTCATAAACGTCGGTACCTGCTTTCTAACTGGATAAGAATTTGAAATTTGAGATTGTCGTTGCCGCAAAAAAGCACAAAGGCCGCAAAAAGAACTTGAGCCGGTTAAGCGGGTTTGCGTCTTTTGCGCCGTTTTGCGGCTGAGCTGACAAATTGACAGTTCAAAGGGCAGGCTCTTATAGTGCGCGCGCCTTTCTGTTTCATTCTGTCAAACAAATTGTTGTCGCGTGCTTGTGCGGTTGTGCAGCGCAATGCAGCCGTTTCAGGCCAATGTTTTCTTCTATCAGGAGCTAATGCGAATGCCTACATCCGCCTTTTCGGAATTCAACAACCCAGCAATCGAAGTGATGATCTCTGCCGCAGAGATTCAGCAGAAGATCAAAGAACTGGGTGCCGCGATTGCCCGCGATTACGCGGGCCGCAAGCCTGAATTGATCTGCGTGCTCAAGGGCGCGCTGGTGTTTATGAGCGATCTGATCCGCGCCATTGACCTGGAACTCAGCATTGATTTCATCGCCGTGTCCAGTTACGGCAAAGGCGTCAGCACGACCGGCGAAGTCCGCATCATCAAAGACCTGGACGAACCGCTGTCAGGCCGCGACATCATCCTGGTCGAAGACATTCTCGACACCGGTTTGACGCTGAATTATCTGGTCAACAGTTTTCGCGCGCGCGGGGCCACTTCGGTCAGGATCGTAACCTTACTCAACAAGCCGGAAAGGCGCAAGGCACAGGTGAACGCCGATTACGTAGGCTTCACCATCCCCGATAAATTCGTCGTCGGCTATGGGCTGGACTTCGCCGAACGCTATCGCAACCTGCCTTACATAGGCGTGGTCAAGGAGTCGTGATGGGCCAATTGGACGGCAAAATCGCGCTCATCACCGGCGCCAGCAGCGGCATCGGACGCGGCATCGCGGAGGCTTTTGCGGTGGAAGGCGCGCATTTGATTTTGGTCGCGCGCCGCGTTGAATTGTTGGCGCAACTGGCTACGTCATTGTCCACCGAAGGGCCCACCGAAGCCTTGGCCGTGCCCGCTGACGTGACCGATGAAGCGCAAGTGCAGGCGGTCTTCGCGCAAGCAGTTCAACGTTTCGGACGGCTGGACATCCTGGTCAACAACGCAGGCGTATTCGACGGCGGGCCGTTGGATGAACTGTCGCTGGCGACTTGGGAAAAGGTCATGGCGGTCAATCTGCGCGGGCCGTTCCTGTGCACGCGCGAAGCCTTGCGTATCATGAAACCGCAACGCGCCGGCCGCATCATCAACATCGGTTCGATCTCGGCGCAACGCGTGCGGCCCAACTCCGCGCCCTACAGCACCAGCAAATTCGGGCTCACCGGCTTGACCCACGTCACCGCGCTGGAAGGCCGCGCCCACGGCATCACCTGCGGCGTCATTCATCCCGGCAACATCGAAGTCGAAACGCTGGCCGCCGCGCGCCGCCGCTCCAGCGAGCCGGTGATGAAGATCGAAGATTGCGTGCAAACGGCGGTAACGATGGCGGCGCTGCCCGCGCACGTCAATTTGTTGGAAGCGATTGTGCTGCCGATTGATCAGCCGTATATCGGGCGTGGGTAAAAGCGCCCAGTACAGCCTCATCAAATCAAAAAGCCGTTTGCAATCAATTTGACTGCAAACGGCTTTGCTTATGCCGAAGGGGGGACTCGAACCCCCACGGGTTGCCCCATACGCCCCTCAAACGTACGTGTCTACCAATTCCACCACTTCGGCAATTGCGGAGCGGTAGTGCGCCCCCTTCAAAAAACTATTTCTTCCCTGGCGTAGCCGCAGCCTTAGCATCTTTGGCTTCAGGCTTCTTATCACCTGCTTTGCCAGCCGCTGCTTTGCCATCAGCCTTTTTCTCATCGGCCTTCTTTGCATCGGCTTTGCCCGCCGCCGGGCTGGCCGACGCGCTGGGGCTGGCATCAGGTGAAGCCGAGGGCGAAGCCGCCGGACTGGAAGCCGGGCCAGGTACCGGCACCGTTGCCGCCGCGCCTTCGCGCACCACAGAGTTCTGCCCATTAAATCCTGGCAGCGAGAAAAGCAGCGCCAGGAACATAAACAGAATCGCCGCAACTACGGTCGCCTTCTCCAACGGTTTTGACGCGCCACGCGGGCCAAAGGCCGATTGCGCACCTGCGCCACCAAAAGCCGAGGCCACATCGCCGCCTTTGCCCGATTGCAACAGCACCACCAGAATCAGAAAGATGCAGGTGATCACGAAGACTACTTTGAGTGTAATGGCTATAAAAAACAAAATGTTTACCTACCAGATTAAGTGCTTGTTTTACCGGTCGTAATTAACGATGCGCGCAAAAGTGTCGGCCTCTAAACTCGCCCCGCCAACCAGCGCGCCGTCAATGTCGGCTTCGCGCATCAGTTCGGCGATGTTGTCGGGTTTGACACTGCCGCCGTAAAGAATGCGAATCGTAGTGGCGGCCGCTACGCCGAGCTTTTCGGTCAACCACTGACGGATGAATGCGTGCATTTGCTGGGCTTGTGTTGGAGTGGCCGTGCGCCCTGTGCCAATCGCCCATACCGGTTCGTAGGCGAGGATAATACGTGCCAGGTCTGGGGCTGTCAACTCAGCCAAACTGCCCGCCAATTGGGCCCCTACGACGTTTTCGGCCTGCCCCGCATCGCGTTCGGCCAGCGTTTCGCCGCTGCAGAGAATGGGCGTCAACCCGAATTGCAAGGCCGCGCGCAGCTTGCGATTGACGCTGGCGTCGGTGTCGCCATACAGCGCGCGGCGTTCGGAATGGCCGATGATGACGTGCGAAGCGCCAGCATCTTTGAGCATATCGCCGCAGACTTCGCCGGTGTGAGCTCCGTGTTTGGTCTCAGTCGAAACATCCTGCGCGGCGATTTTCAGGCTGGAGCCTTCGACGCGATCCGCCACCGCTTTGAGCGCGGTGTAAGGCGGCGCGATGACGACCTCGCAATGGTTGGCGTTGGCGACCAGCGGTTTCAAGGCCAGCGCGGTCTCGACAGCCGCGCCGACTAACTTAAACATCTTCCAGTTTCCGGCAATAACAGGTTTTCTCATTTGGTCAGTAGTCAGTAGTCAGTAGTCAGTAGTCAGTAGTCAGTAGTCAGTAGTCAGTAGAGTCAGTAGTCAGTGCTTACAGCGAATAGCCACTGAGGAGATTGTTACTTTTCAGTTAGCGCCGCCACGCCCGGCAAGACATCGCCCGCCAGCAATTCCAGCGTTGCGCCGCCACCGGTTGAAATGTGCGTGACCTTATTCGCCAGGCCCGTCTCGTGAATCGCGGCCACGCTGTCGCCGCCGCCGATGATCGAAGTCGCGTTGTTATTTTCAGAAGCCGCAGCCACAGCCTGCGCGACGGCGCGCGTGCCTTGATCGAAAGGCGCTTTCTCAAACATGCCCATCGGCCCGTTCCAGATAATTGTTTGCGCTTTGCTGATGGTTTCGGCGTAGGCGATGCGCGTGGCCGCGCCAATGTCCAGGCCCATGCAGTCAGCAGGCGTCTCGGTCACGCTGACGTTCTGCGCATTCACGCCGTCAGCGGGATTGGCGGCGACCAGATGATCGGTCGGCAACAACAATTGCACGCCGCGCTCTTTGGCCTGTGCTTCCAGGCGTTGCGCGAGTTCGAGCTTGTCGAGTTCGACCAACGATTTGCCGACCTCGTTGCCGCGCGCCTTCAAAAACGTGTAAGCCATCGCGCCACCGATCAACACGGCATCGGCGGATTTGAGCAGGTTTTCGATGACTTGAATCTTGTCGGAAACCTTCGCGCCGCCGAGGATCACGACGAAGGGGCGCGCGGGATTCTTTAACGTTTCAATCAGGTAGCGCAGTTCCTTCTCCATCAAAAAACCGGCGGCGGCTTGGGGCACGAATTTCGTGATGCCGGCGGTCGAAGCGTGCGCGCGGTGCGCCGTGCCAAAGGCGTCGTTGACATAAACATCGCAGAGCGCGGCCAGTTGTTCAGCGAACTGCGGCGCATTGTCTTCTTCTTCGGGATAAAAACGCAGGTTTTCGAGCAACGCGATTTCGCCGTCTTTCAACGCATTGACCGCGCTGGCCGCCGCCTCGCCGATGCAATCATTGGCAAAGGCGACGGGGCGGCCCAGCACTTTTGCCAAATGCTCGGCGATGGGTTTTAGCGAATACTTCGCGTTGCGCTGCCCTTTCGGACGGCCTAGATGCGAAGCCAGAATCACGCGCGCGCCTTTGTCAGTCGCGTATTGAATCGTCGGAATTGCTGCCGTGATGCGCGTGTCATCGGCGACCTGGCCGGCTTCGAGCGGCACGTTGAAATCCACGCGGATGAAAACCTTTTTCCCCTGCAAAGCGAGATCACGAATTGAAAGCTTGGGCATTGTTCTTCCTTCTTGCGGTTGTTGGTTTGGATTGTCTGGACTGACTGAAGTAGTGGCGGAGGCTACCATATTGTTTTGCATTTGGGCAAAAGCACCTTCACGGAGAGGCCCCCCGTCGCGGTTCGCGCGAGCCACCAGACGAGTTGGACGGCGCTGGTGGCGAAGCTGATTCAACAGAGCGGAGAATGAGCGCTGCTTGTCGAAGAACCAGGTTTTTGCCCCGGTCAGAGAGTAGAAATGTTGCCGAGCACCGCTAAACCGGAGTAAGCTAGAGATGAGAGGTAAAAACTATGGCAACCGCAACCTTGCAAATAGACCAAACAATCCTTCAACTTCTTGAAGCCAAAGCGACCGCTCAAGGAGTGTCCCCAGACGTTTTTTTATGGCAACTACTGGAAGGCGAGAACGGAACGGCCAGCTATCCGCAGGCGATTCACGCAGAGCCAGCGACACCACAACTTACGCCCTATCAAATTGCCAAAGCGAAAGGACTCTTAGGGGCAGTTGATAGCAGTATCCACGACCCTGATTCGCCCCCAATTCATACGGAGTTTGGGACATATCTTGCTAAAAAACACGAAGACGAAAAGCGCAGATTTTTTGTTTTGGAAGAAATCGCGGAAAAACAAGGAATAACGCCGCAAGAATGGGTGCGCCAACACTGCCCGAATGGGAAAGACAGTCAAGGGCGCAGCCTTTCACAAATTCTTGACAGCTATGCTGTCGCTGAAGTTGCCAGATGATCTTAATTGACACAGGTATTCTTGTTGATCTCCTTGACGACCAGGATAAAAAGTCGCACGAACGGGCCACCGCTTTATTTCAATCTTTGGTGCCGCCCTTTATTACAACCTGGCCTTGCCTGACAGAAACCCTGCATCTTATACCCCAATCATCAAAGCCCGACGCACAAGAAAGGCTCAGGGATTATTTTACCAAAGGCATCATCACACTACATCAGCCAGCGCCAAACGAATGGCAACGCGCTTTTGCACTCATGGATAAGTACGACGATAGACCGATGGATTTGGCAGACGCCAGCCTTGTTGTCTTAGCTGAGCAAAGAGGGTTGCGTAAAATCTTGACGCTTGATTCTGATTTTTACTTTTACCTCATCAATGATAAAGACTCATTCGAGGTTGTTCGCCCTGCCAAACCATAGCGATTTCAGCCTGCGCTACAGTTAGACGCTGTTGTTTGTTCCATCACGCTTCATATTCATAGTGTTTTGAGAAACGCGAGATTCCGTCGCCCTGTTTCCGGCACAATACGAATAAGGCTCACGCTACGACCACACCGGGCGCGTAGAAAGCCCAACCCCTCGCCGTGTAATCTTCCAAAGCTTGCTGGCAAGGCTTACTGGCAAGCCTTGCTGTGCGGTGGGATGGGTGGTTTCTTTCGAGCAGATGGAAACAAGCACGTTGGAATCAACTACAACCGCACCGGCACCGCACCGGGGTTACTCGGTTGGTTCAGAGCCGTACATCCTCCCGCTCGTCCTTCGTGCAAGAGCTTTAGCGAAGCTTCCGTTGAACCGCTGACCGGCATAGTTTTCAACCTCTCTGCGGTTGCTGGCAGGACTGCAAACATTGCCTCATTGCGTGGGCTGCGGTCACTTTCGGCAAGCGCCGACTCTGGCGGCTTGTCATTCAGTCCCAGCACCTGGCAGTCCCAGCACCTGGCAGTCCCAGAACCTGGCAGTCCCAGCACCTGGCGCAAGTGTAGCCGTTGACCGTGAGACCGCGTGCGGTGGCCTGGGCAATGAGGGCTAGCGCAATCTCAGGTGCAATTTGTTCGTTGATGGTTAAGGTCATAGAGTTCACCGCTCTTTTGTATCCCTTTGGAATACAGCGGCGCGGGTCGGCAACGAAAAGCAATCGGGCGGGGAAGTTCTAAAGGCTTGGCAGCTTTGTGACCTCGAACGCTTCAGGCGCGACGAACAGGCCGTCGAAGCTCAGGAACTCGTCGCCGCCCGCGCCAGGAGTTGCCGCCCGACGTTGACGAATTCGCCCGCGCGGGACTGGACAAGGCGTCGTCGCTGCGTGTCGCGGCCTCTTTTGTCGCGTAGCAACAGTTGAACTTAGCCGTGGTTTTCAAATTTTCAAACCATGGGTTGACTGGTTTTCGCTCTTTCCTTTTCGAGTTCGGAAATGAGCGAGGCGATTCCAGAGGGTGCCATTGAAGATCGTATTTCACACTCCCACATAGTGACCACACGCCAGCCGAGTTCTCTCAATTGTGAAGACTTCCGTTCATCGCGCCTGACATTGCCATCAAGCTTCCGATTCCAAAACTCGGCATTGCTTGTTGGCCTGCGCGACTTAGGGCAACCCGGATGTTGGTGCCAGAAACATCCGTGAACGAATATAACGGTTTGATAGCAGACTTGTTGTGATGTTTAGAATCAACAACTTAACCTGAAATTCCAGAGTCCGGCGCAGACGCCTAAGACTTGGTTGTATAAATCAAGGTCATGCATCCGCAAGCGGTCCGATAAAATGCGGTATCTTTTCAAACC
>JANOWX010000237.1:0-8145 GCA_031418175.1 Acidobacteriota bacterium
CCTGCGTGTCTGCCCCGGTCGGGTTTGACGCAATCGAGTCTGTCTGACGCCACCGGGGCAGACACGCAGGTCTGCCCCTACGTTATTGAGGAATCACGATGTCTGAACCGCCGATCAACCGCCGCCGCGAAGAGTTTCCGACGCTCGCGTCCGGCATCCATTTGTTGAGCCACAGTCTGGGCCCAATACCGCGCGGGGCGCGTGACGCCATGCAAAGCTATTGCGACCGGTGGGAACAGCACACCAGCGAAGACGCCTGGGCCGCGCGTTGGTGGGAACTGTCCGAAGAGGTCGGCAACCGGTTGGCGCGCATCCTGGGCGGCGCGCCCGGTTCGGTGCAGGTGCAGCCGAATGCTTCCATCGCGCTGTCAACGGTCGCGTCGTGTTTCGATTTCAACACCGGGCGTAACAAGGTGGTGACGACGGCGCTTGATTTTCCTTCGATGGGTTACATCTGGGAGGCGCAGCAACGCTTGGGTGCGCGCGTGCACGTCGTGCCATCGGAAGACGGCATCAGCGTGCCGCTCGAACGCATCCTCGCGGCGATTGACGAGACGACCTGTCTGGTGGCGCTCTCGCACGTGTCGTATCGCAGTTCGTATCGCGTGGACGCGCGCGCCCTTGTCGAACGTGCGCACAGTGTGGGTGCGCTGGTGTTGCTGGATGTTTATCAATCGGCGGGTGCGGTCGAACTGGCGGCGGCGGATTGGGCAGTGGATTTCATGATCGGCGGCACGATCAAATGGCTCTGCGGCGGCCCCGCGTGCGGCTATTTGTATGTGCGGCCTGAGCTTCAAAATGAATTACAGCCGCGCCTGACCGGCTGGATCGCGCACGCGGAGCCCTTCGCCTTTTCGCACGCCGGCTTGCGTTACGCGACGGGCGCGCGCCGCTTTGCGCAAGGCACGCCGGGCATTCCCGGTTTGCATTCGTGCCTGGCCGGGTTGCAACTGATCGAAGAGGCCGGTGTGCCCTTGATCGCGGCGGAATCACGGCGGCGCACAGCGCGTATGGTCGAATTCATGCAAGCGCGCGGCTGGCCGTTGCATAGCCCTGTGAACGCGAGCGAACGCGGCGGCACGGTGATGCTGGGCGTGGCGGATGGACCCCGTATGGCGGAGATGGTGGCGCGTTTGGCGGCGCGCCAGGTGTTTGTGGATTGCCGTCCCGGTGTGGGCTTGCGCTTGTCGCCCCACTTTTTCAACACCGACGAAGAAGTTGACGCCGCGCTGGCCGTGTTGGCCGAAGTGTGCGGCAATTGCTAACAAGCCTGGGAAATCAGTGTTAGACGCAATGCCTGCCCGCGTTACTTTCGTCAGCCTGTAACACTGGAATTGGTCTAAAAAGCCGTTGTTTTCTTAGCGCCTGTCTTCTACATTCCGGCGCAGACCCAAAACAAATTCGCAACAGCATCACCAACCACTTCAGGGGGTATCCAATGGTTTCGGCACGTCACACACACGCCCGGCTGCGCACGCTTTCGCTGTTCTTCTGTTTCGCCTTCGTGTTGCTCATTGGGCAACGGTGCGGCGTGGTGTCAGCGCAAACCCAAACGGCGAACAAGGGCGCGACAGCCCCGGCGCATTCACACGCGCCCGGTACTGTTGATGAAGACCACGTGCGCAACGACGCGCTGTTGGCCGAGCGCGCGCGCCACAATCCAGCCTTCGTCACGCCGCGCGACCTGGTGTTTGCCACCGCGCCGGAGCAACTCTCGCAGCTTGGATTGTGGAGCGGCGTCACGGCGTGGCCGTTCGCCTTTGCTTCGGTCGCAACGTTGCCGGATGGCCGGCTGCTGGCCTGGGGCGGCAACAATTTGCGTTCGTTCAATGGCGGCGCGAATACCTATGCCGCCGTTTGGAATCCCGCCAACAATCAAATCAGTTCGATCAACCACGACGACCACAGCATGTTTTGCGCGATCCCGACGATGCTCGAAGACGGGCGCGTCTTCGTCAACGGCGGCGACGGCACGCGCGAACGTGTGAGCATTTTCGATTGGCGCACCAGTCTGTGGTCGCGCGCCGAAGACATGAATCGGGGCCGTTGGTATCCGGGTAGTGTGGCTTTGCCGAACGGGATGGTCTTCACGGCGCTGGGCGAACCGGGCGATGTTTATCCTGAGGTGTGGACGCCGGGGCAGGGCTGGACGTTGTTGAACGGCGCAAACCTGCAAGGGCCGATCCTGGATTTCACCGGTTATAACCACAACTGGCTGCCGTATTTTCACCTCGCACCGAACGGCAACATTTTTCATTCCGGCCCGACCCCGCAGATGAATTGGATCAATCCCAATGACAGCGGCAGCATTGCCAATGCGGGGATCAATAACAGTTGGTATCCCAAGTATTCGGGCACGGTGATGTATGACAAGGGCAAGATTCTGGTCACGGGTGGGCAGCTTGGTGGGAACGATTTTACCGTGACCAATCAGGCCCAGGTGATTGACCTGAATGGCGCGAATGCTACGCGCACGCCAGTGGCTGCGATGGCTTACGCGCGCAAATTTCACAACGCGCTGGTACTGCCAACCGGCGAAGTGCTGGTGGTGGGCGGCACGACGGTAGGCACGGAATTCGATGATAGCGGTACGGTGCTCGCGCCCGAAATCTGGAATCCTGAAACCGGCGTTTGGCGCACGGTGGCCGACATCTCGGTGCCGCGCAACTATCACTCCGTCGCGGTGCTGCTGACGGATGGGCGCGTCTGGTCGGGCGGCGGCGGGCTGTGCGATTGCGCGGCGGATCATCCCGATCATCAGCTTTTCACGCCGCCTTATCTTTACACCGCGGCGGGCACGCTCGCCACGCGCCCGACGATCAGCAACGCGCCCGCGCAAGCCGTCGCCGGGCAAACGATCAACGTGCAAGCCACGGCGAGTATGGCGCGTTTCAGCCTCATCAAAATGGCCGGGCTGACGCACAACATGAATTCCGACCTGCGCTACTTGCGCGTGCCGTTCACGTCGCCATCCAGCGGGCAATACCAGTTGACGCTGGATGGCAACCGCAACGTGCTGACGCCGGGGTACTGGATGCTGTTTGCCGTCAACGCGGCGGGCGTGCCTTCAATCGCCAGAGTGATTCAGGTCGTGACGGCCTTGGGGCCGGTGGTGACGACGCCGGTCGTGCAGAACAGCACGCTCAACACCGCCGTCAGCTTGCAAGTGCGCGCGACCAGCCCGACGGGCGCGACGCTCAGCTACAGCGCGACCGGCTTGCCGCCGGGCACGAGCATCAACGGCCAGACGGGCGTCATCAGCGGCACGCTGACGCAGACCGGCACGTTCCGCGTGACGGTGACGGTCGGTGATGGCACGAGTGCGCAAGTCTCGTTCGACTGGTTTGTGCGCCGCCCGAATGTGGCGCAAGGCAAGACGGCGACGCAAGCTTCGACCTACGAATCCGCCGTCGCCAGCCGCGCGGTGGACGGCAATACCAACGGCAATTACGCCGCCAATTCGGTGACGCACACCAACAGCGCGGCCAATGCCTGGTGGCAGGTGGATTTGGGCGCGAGCCACACGCTTGACAGTTTGCAACTGTGGAATCGCACCGATTGCTGCCAGGCGCGCTTGCAGAATTTCTATGTCTTCGTTTCGGCGGCCAATCAGTCGGGCCGCAGCTTCACGACGATTCTCAACGACGCGACGGTCTGGCGTTTTTATCAGGCGGCGACGGCGCCCAGCACGCTGAACATTCCGGCGGGCCTCAATGGCCGCTACGTGCGCGTGCAATTGGCGGGCACGAATTACCTTTCGCTGGCCGAGGTGCGCGCGTTCGGCGCGTTGCCACAGGCGAACCGTCCGCCGGTGCTGGGTACGCTCGCCAATCGCGTGAATTCGGTGGGCAACGCGGTCAACGCCACGCTGACCGCGACCGACCCCGATGGCGACGCGCTGACGTTCACGGCCACCGGCTTGCCGCCGGGCGTCAGCTTGAGCAGCGCGGGCGTGCTGTCAGGCACGACCACGACGGCGGGCACTTACAACGTCAACGTCAGCGTCAGCGATGGCCGGGGCGGCACGGCGACGGGCAGCTTCGCCTGGACGGTCAATGCGCAACTCGCGCTCAATGCCATCATTGCCACGCCCAGGCCGGTGAACACCAACATCACGTACACGGCCAGCGCCATCAACGGCATCAATCCGCGTTTCAAATGGCTGTTTGGCGACGGCACGGCGGAGACGGCGTATTCGGCTTCGGCCAGCGTCACGAAGAGCTTTGCGCAACCTGGCCTGTATGTCGTGCGTTGCACGGCGACCGATGATCGCGGCCTCGAAGTCAACACGATGTTTGTCCAAGCCGTGCATCTGCCCAGCACCGCGAACCGTCCGGCGGTCTCGATGAACATTGTTCTTGAGGATCGCGCGGCGGCGAATGACCGACTCTGGGTGGTGAACCAAGACAACGACACGGTCAGCGTGTTTGACGCGGTGACCAATGCCAAGCAAGGCGAGATCGCCGTCGGCGCCGCGCCGCGCAGCCTCGCCATCGCGCCGAATGGCCGCGTCTGGGTGACGAACAAACGCGCGGCCACGATCAGCATCATTGATCCGGCGACGTTGGCGGTCGCGCAGACCTTGACGCTGCAATACGCCGCGCAACCCTTCGGCATCGCCTTCGCGCCGACGGGCGGTGTGGCCTGGGTTGCGCTCGAAGCGGCGGGCAAGCTGATTCGGCTGGATGCCGTCACGGGCGCGGTCACAGGCACGGTCAACACCGGGCCGAACGTGCGCCATCTTTCGCTCACCGGCGATGGCAGCCGCGTGTATCTGGCACGCTTCATCTCGCCACGCGTACCGGGCGAAGAGACCGCCGCGCCGCAAGCCGCCAACGGTGGCGGCGAAGTGCTGGTCATCAACACCGCCACGCTGGCCGTCACGCAAACGATCCGCCTGCAACACAGCAACGAACCCGATGCCGAAAATTCCGGGCGCGGCATTCCCAACTACCTCGGCCCGGCGGTGATTTCGCCCGACGGCGCGAACGCCTGGACGCCGTCGAAACAGGACAATCTGTTGCGCGGCACGGCGCGCGACGGGCGCAATCTGAGCTTTGACAGCACGGTGCGCAGCATTACTTCGCGTCTCAACCTGACGACGAATGCCGAGGATTACCCCGCGCGCCTTGACCACAACAACGGCGGCAGCGCCAGCACCGGCCTCTTTGACCGCACGGGCAACTACCTGTTTGTCGCGCTCGAAGGCAGCCGCGAGATCGCGGTCGTTGATGCTTATGGCAAACGCGAAATCATCCGCGTCAACGTGGGCCGCGCGCCGCAGGGCTTGGCGCTGTCGGCGGATGGGCAACGGCTCTTTGTCAGCAACTTTATGGAGCGCACGGTCTCGGTGCTCAACCTGACCACCTTGCTCAACGGCGGCGATCAAAGCGTGCCGGTGCTGGCGACGCTCAACGCCGTGGCGGCGGAACGCTTGACGGCGCAGGTGCTGAACGGCAAGCGGCTCTTTTACGACGCGCGCGATGTGCGGTTGGCGCAGGATGCCTACTTGAGTTGCGCGTCCTGCCACAACGACGGCGGGCACGATGGCCGCGTGTGGGATTTGACCGGCTTCGGCGAAGGGTTGCGCAACACCATCGCCTTGCAAGGGCGCGCGGCGGCGCAGGGCTTCGCGCACTGGTCGGCGAACTTCGACGAGGTTCAGGATTTCGAAGGCCAGATTCGCAACCTGTCCGGTGGCACGGGCTTGATGACCGATGCGCAATTCAATACCGGCACGCGCAGCCAGCCGCTGGGCGACCGCAAGACCGGCGTCAGCGTTGATTTGGACGCGTTGGCCGCGTATGTCGCCTCGCTCAGCGCCTTCTCGCAAAGCCCCTATCGCACCAACGGCGCGCTGACGGCGGATGCAGTAACGGGCCGGCAAATTTTCCAGACGGCCAATTGCGCGCAATGCCACAGCGGCACGGCCTTCACCGAAGGGCTGAACGGCACGCTGCGCAACATCGGCACGCTCAAACCCACGAGCGGCACGCGGCTGGGCTTGCCGCTGACCGGCATTGATACGCCGACCTTGCGCGACGTGTGGGCGACCGCGCCGTATTTGCACGACGGTTCGGCGGCGACGCTCGAAGCGGCCATCGGCGCGCACAACGGCGTCACGATTGCCGGGGCCGACTTGCCCAAACTGGCCGCCTACCTGCAACAAATCGGCAGCGAAGAAGTGAGCGCGCCCGCCGCCAATCAACCGCCGACGGTCAGCCTGACGGCGCCCGCGAACAATGCGACGTTCACCGCGCCCGCCACGATCAACCTGGCGGCGAATGCGGCGGATGGCGACGGCACGATTGCCCGCGTCGAGTTTTATCAGAGCGCGACGAAGCTTGGCGAAGACACGGCCGCGCCGTATGCCTTTGCCTGGACGGGCGTGGCGGCGGGTTCATACAGTCTGACCGCGCGCGCTTTTGACAATGCGGGCGGCAGCACGAATTCGACGGCGGTCAACGTGACGGTCAATTCGCCCGCCAATCAATTGCCGACAGTCAGCCTGACGGCGCCCGCGAACAATGCGACGTTCACCGCGCCCGCCACGATCAACCTGACGGCGAATGCGGCGGATGGCGACGGCACGATTGCGCGCGTCGAGTTTTATCAGGGCGCGACGAAGCTTGGCGAAGACACGACTGCGCCGTATGCGTTCGCTTGGACGGGCGTGGCGGCGGGCGCCTACAGCCTGACCGCGCGGGCCTTTGACAATGCGGGCGCGAGCGCGAATTCAACCGCAGTCAACGTGACGGTCACGGCAACGGGCGGTGGCGGCGTGCAAAACGTAATCTGGACGAATCTGGTCAACAGCACGCTCGCGGGCGCTGTCTTGCGCAAGACGGCGGGCGGCAACGATGGCAGTTGGGATGGCAGCGCCGTTTCGCAACAAGTGATCGCCAGCGCAGACGGCTATGTCGAATTCACCGCGAGCGGGCCGAATGTTTATCGCGCCGCCGGATTGAATGGCGCGGGCGCAGTCAATACGCCTGATTCGCTGGATTACGCGGTCGTCTTCACGAATACGAATATCGTCGAATTCCGCCAGGCGGGCGCCTATCGCGGCGATGCCTTCTTTGCCGCTAACGATGTGTTTCGGATTGCGGTCGAAAGCGGCATCGTGAATTTTTATAAGAATGGCGTGCGGCTGGCGAGCGGCTCAGTGGCGCCAACTTATCCGCTCAAGGCCGCGGCGGTGTTCAGCTATCTCAACGGCGAAATCTCGAACGCCAAAATCTCCGGCGGTGGCGGCGGTGGCGGTTGCACCTATGCCGTCGCGCCGCTCAGCCTGAATCTGGCGGCGGCAGGCGGCGCGGCGAATCTCAACGTCACGACAGCAGCCGGTTGTGCGTGGACGGCGGCCAGCAATGCGACGTGGCTGACGGTGACGGCGGGCGCGAGCGGCACGGGCAACGGCACGGTGACGGTGTCGGCGGCGGTGAACACCGGCGCGCAACGCAGCGCGACGGTCACGCTGGCGGGCCAAACTGTGGCGGTTACGCAAGCCGGGGCCACGGCGACGGGCAACACCATCGTCTGGACGGACTTGGTGAATACCACCGTGATCGGCAATGTCTTGCGCAAGACGGGCGGCGCGAGTGACGGCAGTTGGGATGGCAGCGCCGCTTCGCAACAGGCGCTGGCGAGCGGCGCGGGCTGGCTCGAATTCACCGCGAGCGGGCCGCTGGTTTATCACGCCGTCGGATTGAACGCGCAAGGCGCGCTGGGCAAAGAAGGTTCGATAGATTTCGCCGTGGTGTTCACCAACGGGAATTACGTCGAATTCCGCGAAAGCGGCGCGTATCTGGGCGATGCGGTGTTTGTGGCGGGCGACGTCTTTCGCGTGGCCATCGAAGGCGCGCGCGTCAACTTTTACAAGAACGGAATCCTCTTGGCGCAAAGCGCTGGCGCGCCCGCCTATCCGATACGCGCGGCGGCAGTCTTTGCCAATGTGGGCGGCGAAGTCAGCAATGCCAAGCTGACGGCGGGGACGATTGCGGCCGCCGAATTCGATGAGACGCCGCTCCCTTGGTTGCAACGCGGCAAACAATGGCTGAATTCGCTGGTGGCGGTCTTGGGGCAATAGGCCGGGGCTGACGCGGAAAGCCTGGACGGGCAAAGCGCAAGAGCATGGAGTTGAGG
>JANOWX010000238.1:0-8366 GCA_031418175.1 Acidobacteriota bacterium
CGCTGGAAGCGGTGCGTACCCAGGTTTTTTGCTTTTACACCAGCTTGTGCTGATTGATCGGCAACTCCCGAATGCGTTTGCCCGTCGCCGCAAAAATCGCATTGCACAGCGCGGGCAAGAGCGGCGGCACGCCCGGTTCGCCTACGCCAGCGGGCGGGGCATCGCTGGGCACCAGATGGACGTGCGTGACGAGCGGCGCTTCGTTCATGCGCGCGACCGGGTAATCGTGGAAGTTGGATTGCTGGATCGCGCCGCCTTTAGCCGTGATTTCGCCCATCAGCGCGATGCTCGTGCCGAAGACCGACGCGCCTTCGAATTGCGAGCGCACGCGGTCAGGGTTGATGATTTGGCCCGCATCGGCGGCGATGTCTACGCGCGGGATGCGCAACTTGCCCGCGCTGTCCACCTCGACTTCGACGACTGCCGCGACGTAGCTGTAAAAGCTCCAATGCGCGGCGATGCCTAGGGCGCGGCCTTTCGTGGGTTTCTTTTTCGCCCAACCCGATTTTTCAGCAACCAGTTCAATCACGTTACGCAAACGGCCCGTGTCGAGCGGGAACTTGTCGGCCAAAGCCCCGCGCGCGCCGATGTCCACTTTGCGCGGCTGCCCGAGCAGCTCGAGCAAGTATTCCACGCGGTCACGATTCGCCAGCGCGGCCAGTTCATCGGCAAACGAATGCACCCCAAAGGCGTGATAGATGTTCGCCACCGAACGCAGCCAGCCGATGCGCGTGTGCACCGGGGCGGGGCCGTTTTCGGCGCGGTGGTTCGGAATGTCAAAGGGCAGATTGCTCCAACCCATCCCCAGTTCAAAGCCCTGTCCGGTATTCGCCGCCGGGTTGAACATCGCGCCAATGGTGGGGAAGGCCGAACGTTGCAACCAGGCGGTCGGTTTGCCTTTGGCATCCAGCGCGGCTTTCAGATACATCGCCGCGACGGCGTGGTAGTAATCGAAGCGGATGTCCTCTTCGCGGCTCCACGTAACTTTGACCGGCTTGCCGACGGCTTTGGCGAGCAGCGCGGCCTCGGCCACGTAATCGGGTTTGGATTTGCGGCCGAAGCCGCCGCCCAACAAGGTGACGTTGCAGATGACCTTTGATTTGTCTATGCCGAGCGCGGCGGCGACGGTGTCTTGCACGGCTTGCGGGTTCTGCGTGGCCGCGTGGATGGTGCAAACGCCGTCTTTGAATTCGGCCACGGCGGCGGGCGGTTCCATCGGCGCGTGCGAGAGATGCGGCACGTAATAAGTCGCCTCGTGGGTTTTGCCGCCCTTGGCGAATTCGGCGTCAACGTCGCCGATGTTGCGCGCGGCCTTTTGCGGTTTGCGCACGGTTTCGATCAAGGCTTGTTTGTAGCTGGCTGAATCGTAAACCGCATTCGCGCCCGCGTCCCATTCGACTTTCAGTTGCTTGCGGCCTTGCATAGCGGCCCAGGTGCTGTTGGCGATGACGGCCACGCCGCCCAGCGGTTTGAAGCCATACGGCGGTTTCAAGTCGGGGATGACCACGGTTTGTTGCACACCCTTGACCTGTTTGGCGGCGGCATCGTCATAGCTTTTCAGCTTGCCGCCATACACCGGCGAACGTTCAATCGAGGCGTAGACCATGCCCGGCATCCTGGCGTCAATGCCGAAGGTGCCTTTGCCCGCCACGATGTCAGCCACATCAATCGTCGGCAGCGCCTTGCCGATGTAGCGGAACTCGCTCGCCGGTTTCAGCTTCAACTCAGCTTTTTTCGGTAGCGCTTGTTTGGCTGCGAGCGCGACCAGTTCGCCGTAACCGAGTTCGCGCTTGCTGGCGGCGTGCACGACTTTGTGATTTTGCGCTTTGCATTCACTGGCCGCGACGCCCCACTTTTCGGCGGCGGCGCGTTCGAGCATCGTGCGGGCGGTCGCGCCGGCCTCGCGCATGGCGTCATAAAAATCGCGGATCGAGCACGACCCATCGGTGTTTTGCGAACCGTATTTGGTATCGCCGATGGCCTGTTCGATCTTGACGCGCTGCCAATCGGCTTCGAGTTCATCGGCGACAACGGCTGGCAACACGCTGCGAATGCCCGTGCCCATTTCCGAACGGTGCGTCACGATGATGACGGTGCCGTCTGTTTCCAGCCCCAAATAAACGTTCGGCGTCCATGCAGCAGGGGCGGCAGCGGCAGCCTCACCATTCACGGCGGCGGCTTCAACCAGGTCGAGCGGCAAAATGCGCGCGCCGATGACCAGCGCGCTGGCCGATAACATGTTGCCCAGGAAATTGCGGCGGGCTTGCGATTCGATGCGTAATTCAATGCGGCTCATTCACGGCCTCCTTTTGCGCCACTTTGGGTTGAAGCTTTGGGCGCGCCATTCGCGGCCAGTTTGATAGCTGCGCGGATGCGTTGATAGGTGCCACAGCGGCAGATGTTGCCTTTCATGGCGCTGTCAATGTCGGCATCGGTCGGTTTGGGTTTTTGTTTCAACAACGCCGCCGCTTGCATGATCTGGCCGCTCTGACAGTAGCCGCATTGCGGCGCGTTGGCCTGTAGCCAGGCCTTCTGGACAGGATGTGAGGCCGTGGCGCTCAGCCCTTCGATGGTGACGATGTTTTTGTCGGCGGCGGCTTGCAGCGTGGTTTGGCAACTGCGCACAGCCGCGCCATTCAGATGGACGGTGCACGCGCCGCAGAGGCCCTCGCCGCAACCATACTTGGTGCCGGTCATTTGCAATTCGTCGCGTAAGTACCACAGCAACGGCATCTCAGGGTCGCCGTCATATTGGCGCGCCGCTCCGTTTACCTTGAGTTTGATCATTTGCTCTCTCCCGGAATTGGATTGTTTGGGAATTGGCGCCTGTACCGGCGCGGCGGCGATTATAGCGGGGTTGCGCGCAATGTACAGCAGGCTGCCAACTCGCCAGGGCTTATTCATTCGCGGAAATTGAAACGCCAAGAAGCCAGGAGTGCCAAGAAGTCGGAGTGCTGCCAGCGATTCCGCTTGGCCTTGCTTGGCGCTCTTGGCGTCTTGGCGTTTAAATCCGTTGGCATAGCTTGAGAATGAATAGACTCTGCAACCGCCCCAAGCGAGGCAGCGGGGTAACGGCCCGCGACTTGTTGCCGTGCGAACCTTGCTCAGTTGGCGAGACCCGCGTAAGCTGCCCATAAATCCGACCGCTCACAACAAAAGTAAGCGCAAATTTCAGCGGCAATGTTGCTGCCGGTTAACATCGGTGTGGATATGATAGGTTCGTATTATAAATTCGTTTGTTTCATTTTGGCGTGCGCTGGCGCGGCGGCTTGCGGTCTGCATTGGCATGACGATGCCGCTGACGGTGTGGCGCGGCCGCTGGGAACACCGGTCGAAATTACCGCGCCGCGCGGCTTGCCGCCCCTGACGGCTGAGCAGCGCCCTACGGCGGAGGCCGTGGCGTTGGGCCGCCGTTTGTTTTACGACGCGCGGCTTTCCAGCGACAACACGCTTTCCTGCGCCAGTTGTCATCGGCCCGACATGCATTTCACCGATGGCCGCCCGGTCGCGGTTGGCGTGGGTATGCAACTGGGGCCGCGCAATACGCCGACGGTTTTGAATGCGGCCTATCAGCCCGCGCAATTTTGGGACGGGCGCGCCGCGAGCCTGGAAGAACAGGCGGGCGGGCCGATTGCCAATCCCAAAGAGATGAATCTGCCGCACGCCGATTGTGTCGCCAAGCTCAACGCCGAGGCCGCCTATCGCGCCGAATTCGCCCGTGTCTTCGGGCCGGGCGCCATCACGATGCGCAAGGTTGAAACAGCCATCGCCTGTTTTGAACGCACGCTGCTCAGCGGCAATTCAGCCTTTGACCGTTATCAATACGGCGGCGAAAAGAATGCGCTCAGTGATTCAGCCGTGCGCGGGCTGGCGGTTTTCACCGATAAGCGTCGGGGCAATTGCGCGGCTTGTCATCTGCTCGGCGAGACGTCGGCGCTGTTTACCGACGGCAAGTTTCACAACCTGAGCACGGGGCTGAATGCGAATGGTGAACTGACGGATGTGGGCCGCTTTGAGGTGTCGCGCGCCGAAGCCGAGCGGGGCGCGTTTCGCACGCCGAGTTTGCGCAACGTCGCCGTGACCGCGCCGTATATGCACGACGGCAGCTTGAAGACGCTCAAAGACGTGATTGATTTTTATATCGGCGGCGGCAGTTCCATACCGCCACTCACGCCGGAGATCACGCCGCTCAAACTGACGGCGCAGGAACGCAGCGATTTGCTGGCGTTTTTAGCAGCGCTGACGGGCGAAGCGCCGGCCAATGCCGGGCCACCGGGGAAGGAATAATTATGATGATTGCGACTCAGAAACAGTACGGAGAGTGTGAGTGCAATGAGCTTCAGGCAAGCGATTGGCAAGCCGCAAAATCCGCCGCAAAAAAGCACAAAAGCCGCAAAAGAAATCAAACCGGTCAAAACGTTTTTGCGTTTTTTGCGCCTTTTTGCGGCAAGCAATTTTCTTGCCTTAATCTCATTGCGCTTACGCTCCCCGTACTGCTTGGCACGATCTTCCTCACGGCTTGTTCCGGTCGTCAACAGCCGCCAACGCAAGCCAGTCCAACGCCCGCCACGCCCGCCTGGTTCAAAGTGGATGCGGCGACGGCTGGCACCGTGACCGGCAAGGTGCTTTACACCGGCAAACCGCCGCGCGCCAAAGCGGTGAATATGGACAATGCGCCCGAATGCGCGCTGTTGCACGATACGCCTGTGTTGGACGCGAAAATCGCGGCGGGCAAAGAGGGCGCGCTCGCCAACGCCTTCGTTTACATCAAGCAGGGGTTGGAAGGGAAACAGTTCGAACCGCCTGCCGGGCCTGTGGTCATTGATCAAAAGGGCTGCTGGTTCGGCCCGCACGTGCTGGGCCTTCAAGTCGGGCAGACCTTGCAGGTGACGAACTCCGATCCGTTGACGCACAACATTCATCCGCTGCCCGAACACAACCGCGAATGGAACCAGAGCCAGCCGCCGAATGCCGAGCCGTTTCAACGCCGCTTCACGCAACCCGAAGTGATGATCCGCGTGAAATGCAACATTCACGCCTGGATGCACGCCTGGGTCGGTGTGGTCGCGCATCCTTACTTCGCCGTGACGGGCGCGGATGGCGCGTTCCAATTGCGCAATGTGCCGCCGGGGACTTATACGTTGGAAGTGTGGCAGGAAGAACTGGGGCGGCAGGCACAGCAAATCACGCTGGCGGCTTCGGGCCAGAGCGAAATCGTCTTCAAACTAAAATGAAAATTGCCGCCGCAGATAAACGCCGAAAAACGCTGATCTGCGCCTCTCTGCGTCAATCTGCGGCTCCATTCTTTCTGAGGAATAACGAAATGATAATGAAGAGAGTTGGCTGGCTGGCCGTGGGCTGTCTTGCGCTATTCGCGGCAGGCTGTTCGTCAACCGAAGATTCAAAAACGCCGGTCAATACGCAAACGTCCACACCCGCAAGCACGCAAACGTCAGGGCAGGCGACCACGCATTCAACCACACCAGGAGGCGCCTCAATCAAGCCGTTGCCCAAATGGGAAAGCGGCTTCCGCGTCTTCGTGACCAACGAAGTGTCGGGCGATCTCAGCATCATTGACGGCACGACGCTCGAAGCCCTGGCGCACATCCCGTTGGGTAAACGGCCGCGCGGCATTCACGCCAGCCCGGATGGCAAAACGATTTATGTGGCGCTGAGCGGTTCGCCCATCGCGCCGCCCGGCATTGACGAGAGCACCTTGCCGCCGCCGGACAAGAGCGCCGACGGCATCGGCGTCTTCGATGTCGAGCAGAACAAGCTGGTGCGCATGCTGCCGGGCGGCTCCGATCCTGAGAACTTCGACATCAGCCGCGATGGCAAGACGATTTATGTTTCCAACGAAGATGTCGCGGGCGTCAGCTTCGTGGATGTGCTGAGCGGGAAACTGCTGCAAACGATTCACACCGGTGAAGAGCCTGAGGGCGTGACGCTCGCGCCCAACGGCAAGCTGGTCTATTCGACTTCGGAAGCCGACAGCGCCGTCGCCGTGATTGATGTGGCGACGCGCAAGCTGGTCAAAAACATCAAAGTGGGACGCCGCCCGCGCAACGTCGTGTTTATGCCCGATGGCAAACGCGCTTATGTGAACGCCGAAAATGACGGTACGGTGGTGCTGCTCGATACGGTGAAGAACGTGAAGCTGCAAGACATCCCGCTCGGCAAGGCGGGCGAGGTCAAACCGATGGGGCTGGCGCTCGCGCCCGATGCCAAACACCTATTCGTCAGCACGGGCCGTGGCCGCAAGGTCTTCGTGATTGACACCGCGACGAATCAGCCAACCGCTTCGTTTGAAGTGGGCCAGCGGCCCTGGGGCATCGCCCTTTCACCCGATGGCAAGACGTTGTTTACCGCGAATGGCCCGTCCAACGATGTTTCGGTGGTTGATGTGGCGACGCAGTCGGTGATCAAAAAGATCAAGGCGACGGGCAGCCCGTGGGGCGTGTTGATTTTGGGGCGGTGATTCGCTGAATGACGCAGGTTATACTGCCGGCGAAAGGAGTTTGTATGTTACCGACCACGAATAAGAAAACCGTCGGTAAGAAAACTGCGGCGAAGAAAACCACGAGCAAACAGACCGTGGGCAAGCCGGCAACTGAGAAGAAAAACGGTCTGGCCGCGCGCAACGGCCTGCTAGCGCGCCGCCAGCGGGAGAATCGTTTTGTTGGGGCGACCGAAGCTGAGACCGATCAGCGTGTCGAAGAGTACAACCGGGTGGGCTTTGCAAGCGCGGGAGAAAACAAACAATGGAAGAGCTAAAAAGAAAATATATCGTGGATGAACAGGATCAGAAGCTGGCGGTGCAGCTCGATATAGCCACGTTCAATAAAATCGAGGAAATTCTGGAAAATTATGCGCTCGTCCGGTTGATGGAAGAGCAGGTTGATGAAACGGCTTTAGGGCCGGAAGCCGCCCTGGCTTACTATCAAACGCTGGAGAAAGCCCTTTGAAGGTCCAGTATCGCAAGCTGTTTCTGGAAGATTTGGCGAGGATTCCGGCAACCGTCAGGCAAAGAATCGAGAAGTTTGTTTTCGAGGAGGCGCCCAAGCTGAAAGCGCCTGGCGAGAGCGGGAAAATCGAACACCTGAAAGGTTACAAAGGTTGTTACAAGGTGCGCTTTGGCGACTACCGGGTCGGCCTCAAAGTAGCAGATGACACGATCAGCTTTGAACGAGTGTTACACCGCAAAGAAATCTATCGGTTCTTCCCATAGGAATAGCAGGAAGGGCATAACCCGTTCGACAAAGGAAAGTACTTCCGTGTTACTCAAAGGAAAGTACTTCCGTGTTACTCAAAGGAATATCCAAGTGAACTATCGCAACTTAACCAGAGTGTTAGCACTGCTGTTGCTGGCGCTGGGCTGCGTGGCGGACTGGCGTCCGGCTCCGCAAGCTCAGAGCGGCAGGCCCGCCGATTGGTTGATGGACGGCGGCGACATCGAACGCACCGGCTGGCAGCGCACTGAAACGCTGCTTTCCACGACCAGCGTCAAAAACATGAAGCTGCTCTGGAAAACCCGTCTCGACAATACGCCACGCCAGATGCACAACCTGCTGCCGGTGCTGATCGCCAGCAACGTCACGACCGCCAAAGGGCCGAAAGAAATCGTGCTGGTCACGGGCGTGAGCGACAACCTTTACGCGCTCGATGCCGCGAATGGCGCAATCATCTGGCAGCGTCATTTCGCAACTGATTGGGTGCCGCCTGCCCGTGGCTGGGGCATTTTGTGTCCCGGCGGCATCACCGCCACGCCGGTCATCGGCCCTACCGCGACGCCCAGCAAATACATCATCTACGCCGCCGCGTGGGATGGCACGCTGCGCCGCCTGGATTTGGCGACGGGCGCAGAGCTCAAACCGCCCGCGAAATTCATGCCGCCGAACGGCAAGCCTTATGCGTTGAATTTGCGCAAGAACGTCATCTACGCGCACACGGCGCAGGGCTGCGGCGGCAATCCGAACATGGTTTATATCTACGATCTGGCGACGGACAAGGTCGGTTCGTGGGGCCCGGCGGGCGGCGGCATGTGGGGCCGCACCGGCGGGGCGATTGACAGCAAAGGCGTGATGTATACCGGCACCGGCGACGGCCCGTGGGATCCTGAAAACGGCGTTTTCGGCAACGGCATCATCGGCGTCGCGCAAGACCCCGTGACCAAGGCCGCCAAACTGATGGATTATTACGGCCCGTCGAACGCCGAGTGGTTGTGGAAACGCGACCTGGATATGCAGGTGACAGCGTCGATCTTCAAATACAAAGGCAAAGAGCTGATGGTGGATTCCGGCAAAGAGGGCGTGATGTATTTGATGGATACCGAATCAATCGGCGGCGACGACCATCGCACGCCGCTC
>JANOWX010000239.1:0-7229 GCA_031418175.1 Acidobacteriota bacterium
CAAGCTTTAGCTTGCCCGCGCGCCACAGGCGCGCAGTTTCGCGGCTGCGCCGCGTTGGCAAGCTAAAGCTTGTACTCTAAACGCCTGGCCCGTCGCGCGTGACGTTGCCCCACGTTCGTCGAGATGCAGATGAAAAAGCTCGATAGCCTTCTGTTCATCAACCTGCTGCTGACCGCCGTGCTCGCGCCGCTGGCTTACGGTACAGTCGAGCCGTGGTCGCTGGCGTTGTTTGAATTGAATGCCTTGTTGTTGGGCGTGTTGTTGGCGGCGCGTTTGGCATTCGATCCGACTGTCGCTTGGCCGGATTGGCGTTTAGCCGCGCCGTTGTTGGCGTTGCTGTTGCTGGCGGTTATCCAATTGCTGCCGCTGCGTTCGGCTGCACCAGCCAGCGATGTTTTTCAAGCCGCGCAAGCCTGGCGCACGCTCTCGCTGGATGCGCAGGCGACACGCGAGAGCGCGGTCAAGTTGCTGGCGCTGCTTTGCTATTTCGGCGCGGCATTGCATCTGCTGCGCGATGCGGGGCGGCGGCGCAAACTGCTCATCGCCTTGTCAATGCTGGGCGCAAGCCTCGCTCTTTTCGCCATCATTCAAAAGCTGACCTGGAACGGCAAACTCTATTGGCTGCGACCCGTCTCGGCTTATGTCGCGCCGTTTGGCCCTTACGCCAATTACAACCACTTCGCCGGGCTGATGGAATTGCTCTGGCCGTTGCCGTTCGCCTACGCGCTGTTTATGCGGCTCGAAGCCGGGCAGCGCGCGCTGTGGCTGTTTGCCGTAGTCTTGATGGCGGCGGCCATGCTCTTTTCGCTTTCGCGCGGCGGGATGCTGGCGTTTGGCGCGCAATTGGCCGCGCTGCTCTGGCTGGCGCGGCGCTGGCAACGCGACGAACAGCACAAACTGTTCAGCCCCCCCGTCATGCTCGGTTTGGTCGCGTTGCTGATTGCCCTGCTGGCGCTGTGGATCGGCGCCGACCGCCTGCTCTGGCGCTTTCAATCCATCGGGCAAGGCGCGCGGGAATACTCCGTCGTCACGCGGTTGGAATACTGGCGCGCGGCGGGACGCATGATTTTAGATCACCCCATCGCTGGCGTAGGCTTGGGCGCCTTCCCGGCCGTCTATCCGCGCTACGGCCATTCATCGGCAAAGCTGGAACGGTTGGAACAAACGCACAACGATTATCTGCAAATGCTGACCGACGCGGGCTTGATTGGCGGCTTGTTGCTGCTGTGGTTTCTCGTCGAATTGCTGCGGCAATTGCGCCGCCAATGGCGCGGCCTGGCGCACCAGCGCAGCCAGGAACGCGCGTTGTGGGCGGGCGGTTACGTCGCGCTGCTCGGTATTGCGGTGCACAGCTTGCTGGATTTCAATTTGCAGATCGCGGCGAATGCGTTGATCTGTTTGTTGATTGTGGCATTGGTCAGCACCTGGGAGATCACTGAAAAAGTTCAGGTGCGGTCAGGGCTGCGCTATAGTGGCGCTGGGAGAGACGCCGATGCTTAAAGACGACTACACGATTGTCCCGACCGCGCAGGATTTAGATATCTTCGCCAAGCTGGTGCCAGCCACGCATTATCTGCGGCGCCGCTTTGCGTTATCGCGGACGGGCGCGCGCCCTGCTCCAAGCCCTGCTCTGTGCCCTCGTCGTCAACTGCAAACGAATCGTCAACCTGCTCATCCCCCGCCTGTCGCCGCAGCCTGCTTGAGTTGCGGGCCGACGGGCTGGGCGGGCGGCCAACCTGTGCGCGCCACTGGACTTTTTCAGTGATCTCGCAGGAGCGACCACTATGCTTTACGAATACAACGGCAAGCGCCCCCAAATTGGGCAAAACGTTTTCATCGCGCCTAACGCCACGATCATCGGCAACGTCAGCATTGGCGACGGCGCCAGCATCTGGTACGGCGTCGTGTTGCGCGGCGACGAAGGCCGCATCGAAATCGGGCGCGGCAGCAATGTGCAAGACAACTCCGTCATTCACACCACGCCCGAAATCCCCACGATCATCAAGGACGAAGTAACCATCGGCCACGGCGCGTTGCTCGAAGGTTGCACGATTGAAACCGGCGCGGTCGTCGGCATGGGTTCCATCGTGCTGCATCAGGCCGTCGTGGGCGAATACGCGATGACCGCCGCCGGCAGCGTCGTTACGCCGGGCACGCTCATTCCGCCGCGCACGCTGGCCGCCGGTTCGCCCGCCGTGGTCAAAAAAGAATTGTCGGGCGCGGCGCTGCGTGCGGTCGAACACAGCACGCAGGCCTATCACCATCTGCGCGATGTTTATCGTCAGCAAGGGTTGGACGACCACGCCAGCGCGCTCACTGTTGCAGCCCGTAACGAATGAATTCGTTACTACGAGGGGCAGCGCCCATGAGCCAATTGATTCTCTTCAACAAACCCTTCCAAGTGCTCTGCCAATTCAGCGGCGGCGCAGGCCGCGCCACGCTCAGCGATTACATCCGCGTGCCCAATGTTTATCCCGCCGGGCGCTTGGATTACGACAGCGAAGGCTTGCTGTTGCTGACCGGCGACGGCGCGCTGCAACACCGCATCGCCGACCCGCGCCACAAATTGCCGAAGACTTATTGGGCGCAGGTCGAAGGCCTGCCCGGCGAAGAAGCCTTGGCGCAATTGCGCCGAGGTGTGCGGCTGAAGGATGGCCTGACGCGGCCCGCCGAAGTCGCCGTGATCGAAGCGCCATCCGTGTGGCCGCGCACGCCGCCGATTCGCGTGCGCCAAAGCGTGCCTGACAGTTGGTTGCTGCTGACCATCACCGAAGGGCGCAACCGGCAGGTGCGGATGACGGCGGCGGTGGGCTTGCCGACGTTGCGGCTGATTCGTGTGCGCGTGGGTGCGTGGGAGTTGGGCGAGTTGCAGCCGGGGGAATGGCGAACCGTCAGTGTTTGAAGCGATGCGCGAGTGTCAGTTTTTGCCGAACTCCAGTGGGCTAACGCTTCACTTCAGCGGCGCAACGGAAACCGAGCTTAGGCCCTTTGTCAGTCGGTTTCGCCCAGACGCGCGTGGTGGTCATGGCGTACTCTTTGGGATAGGTGAAGGCGCCGCCGCGCACGACTTGATAAGTGCCTTGATAGCCTTTTTCGCGCGGCGTCTCTTGGTCGCTGCCGGGGTAGTGGGTGAAATCGGTGGCTGTCCATTCATAGACGTTGCCCGCCAGGTTGAGCACCTTGAAAGGCGAAGCGCCTTGCGGATTGGCGGTGACGTTTTGGGTGTTTTGGAGACGCGCTTCTTTGGTGTTGGCGTTGCCGGGTTGCCAGTCATCGCCCCAAGGATAGAGGTTGAGCGGTTGGCCGGGTTGGCCCGCGCCGGGGCCGCGCGCGGCAAATTCCCATTCGGCTTCGGTCGGCAAACGGTAGCTGAAGGCGTCGCGGCGGCGTTCGGTCAGCCAGTTGCAGTAATCCACGGCAGCGCGGTAATTGACGCCCGTGACGGGAATCTCTTCGGTATTGGCTGGCGGTTCGTCGCCGTTCCAATCGGCGGGGGCATCGTGTTGCGTGGCGCGCACGAACTCGGCGTATTCGCGCCGCGAGACCTCGGTCTTGTTCAGATAGTAAGGCTGCACTTCGACTGGATGGGCCGGGTAATCAAATTTGAAAATCTTTTCTTTGCGGCCGTTGTTCTCGATGCCGGCATTCTTTTCCTGCTCGCTCAAATCGCGCCCCATCATAAACGCGCCGCCCGGAATAAAGACCATGCCGGTGGGGGCTTCGAGGGTCTTTGGTGCGGTGGTCGAGGCCGGGACTTCCGCTACATTCGCAGAAGTCTGACCGAGCCACTTGGGCAACATCAACGTGGCGACGGCGGCCACGGCAATGACGAGCACTGCGACGGCGGCCACCCATTTGAGCTTTGAGGATGATTCACTGGCGCCAAGCGGGACCGTTTGCGGTGTGGCAATGGGCGTCGTCCAAGCCCGCACATTGGTCTGCAACGCGTCAATCTGGCCGGTCGCCACGCCAGGTTCCATGGCATTGGTGGCATTGAATTGCATGGTCGTCGCTTCAAGCTGAACGCCGAAGCCGCGGGTGGCATATTCGCGGGCCTGTTTGCGTAAGCCGATTTGCAGCGGCTCGTCGAGTTCAAAGATGGCCTGTTTGAATTCGATGGCCGATTGGTAACGTTGATCGGGATGTTTTTGCAAGGCGCGCATCACCACGGCATCAAGCGGGCGCGGCACGCCGGGGTTGACGATCGAAGGCGGCAGCGGCATCTGTTCGACCTGTTTGCGGCGGATCGAAGCATCCGGGTTGGTCGCGTCATCGGGCGTGAACGGCAATTGGCCGCAGAGTATTTCATAGAGCGAGATGCCCAGCGCGTAGATGTCCGAACGTGCGTCGAGTTCCTTCAGGCCGAACTGTTGCGGCATCAAGATCGCTTCGGGCGGCATATAGGCGGACGTGCCGGGCGTGAAGCGTTGCGTGGATGACTCGCGGCGTTGCTGGACTTTGACGATGCCGAAATCGCTGATCTTGAGCGTGTCGGGGTCAACCAGCAGCATATTGGCCGGTTTGATGTCGCGGTGGACGATGCCGATGCGCTCTTCGCCTTCCCAGCGGTATTTGAAATTGTGCGCGTAATCCATCGCGTCCAGCGCTTGCACGAACAGCCGCAGCGCGCGCTGGTAAGGCAGCGGGCCGGTTTCATAACGGATCGCTTCGGTGAGGTTGGAAATGCGGCGGCCCTTGTGCTCGTAGCCGGGCACGTATTCGAGCAGCAAGAAGTGCTGTTCGATCTCGTTGACCTGTTCGATGGCAAATTGCGTGACGCTGACGATGTGCGGATGTTTGAGCTGCACCTGAATGTTGGCTTCGCGGATGAAGAGGTCTTGCAACAGGGCGGCCTGGCGCTCGTTTTTCGGCGTGAGCGTTTTGATGGCGACCTGCTGTTTGTATTCGGTCAGATAGGCGCTCTCGCCCAAATAGACCTTGCCCATGCCGCCCTCGCCGATCTCTTTGAGAATGCGGTAGCCGCAGACGATTTTGCCGATCAAGTCATTTTGCGCAGGGGGCTGCGCATTCGGCACAAGCACGTTCGTTACAGGCGCATTTGCTGGTGTAGGCGGTGATGTGGGCATGGTTGGCGTTGTGGGATGAACTGCGGCGAGCGGAGTTGAAGCCGGTGAAACGGGGCTGCAACCAAGGTTGTTGCGGCCCCGTCTCACGATCATTCCGTCACTTCTTCTTTTTATCCTGCCGGGTGTTCACGCCGCGTTTTTCCAACTGCTGGTAGAGGGCCTTGGCCTCTTTTGATTTGCCAGCGAGTTGGTAAGTATCGGCGAGTGCCAGCATAAAAGACGTGTTCTCCGGCTCGATTGCAGTGGCGCGTTTGAAAGCGTCTATTGCTTCTAAGTAACGTTGTTGCGCAACGAAGGCGCTGCCCAGATTGGCAAGCGGCGTGGTGTTACGCGGGTCGAGTTGGGCGGCTTGTTGGAAATGCACAAGGGCTTCGTCCCATTTACGCAAGGACGCCAGTGCGGTGCCCAGGTTGTTTTGAATCGTCGAGTTGCGCGGCTCCAGCTTGGCGGCCAGCGTGAACTCTTCGACTGCTTCCGGCGGACGGTTCATCTTCATGAAAAGATTGCCCAGGCTGTTGCGCGGGGAAGCCCATTGCTTGTCATACGAACAAGCGCGCAGGTAAGAACGGAGCGCCTCGTCAAGCCGGCCTTGCAGCGAATAGATGCCGCCCAGGTTGACGTGCATCAAGGCGTCGCTCGGCGCCAACTGCACGGCCTTTTCACCTTCGGCAGTCGCGCGCGGGAAATCTTTCAGGTCGGCAAAAACACGGCCCAAAATCGAATGTGAAACGGCTGATTCGGGCGCGAGTTGAACTGAGCGTTCAGCCAGTTGCTGCGCTTCGGGCAACTGCCTGGCGGTGCGCAACGCATTGGCCAAACCGGCATAGGCTTCGCCAAATTTCGCATCTTTCTGCACGGCCAGCCGGTATTGTTCGATGGCTTGTTCGCGCTTGGCGCGATCACCGGTACGAAACAGCGCGTTGCCGTAGTTATTGTAAATGCCTGCATCCGTGGCGCCCGCTTTGATGGCGGCTTGATATTCGCCAATCGCCTCGTCCCAGCGCTTCAATTCATAAAGCGTATCGGCCCGGCCGCGCCGCGCTTCAATGGAGTTGGGCTGTTGCGCGATCAACTGCTGATATTCCTTGTCGGCTTGGGCATAGTCTTTGGAATCGTGCAACGCATCGGCCAAACCCAGCCGCGCATCGGTTGAACCGGCTTGCAGATTGAGCGCCTGCCGGTACGCCTCAATGGCCTCGCGCTGTTTGCCCAGCGCGGCCGCCAGGTCGGCACGGGTCAGCGCTTCTTCATACGGCGAAAGCGTAACCGGGCTGCTGGGGGCGTTGGCCGGCGCCACTGCGGACGCGTTGACCGGCGCGGTAACCAGCGCGGTATTGCTGGCGGCGGTGGTGTTGGGCAAGGTGGGCGCAGGGGTGGCGGTGGCTATGACATTCGGTCTGGGCCCCGGGCGCTGGGCCGTGCCCGCCATCGAACTGACATCGGCGATCAATGTATCATTCTTACGCGTGTTGTTACGCGCGATGAACTTGCGGATGCGCTTGGCCTGGAACAGCGGCGCAGGGTCGTCATTGACGCCCAGATGGCCGATGTCCTGCGCCACAGCGAAAAGCAATATTTGAAAAGTGAAAAGCAATAACACCAGTCCAGACGCGGACAAAACTGGCAGAGCGGCTTTGAACTTCATACGACTCCTTTTTGGGCGGGGCACCGATTGCATAGAACGCAATGTTTAAGTTAGGTTTTCTCGAATGCGGCAACTCAGCAGCCGGTGAAACAGCCGCGCCGAGCGCTTCACTTGCCGTGAGGCCTGCGCCGCGCCTGTCAAAGCGATTTGTGACGCGGCAAAGGTGGCGTAAATATACACTATGAATGCTTTAGTTGCCCACTGTTTAATTAATACTTCACCTTAGTTCTGTGTTCGGAGCCAGGCGGCGGGCTCGCTCCTGGCCGTTCATTGTCGAACTGCAACCTGGGCGCGCTGACCTTTGTCGCCTGAAATCTTCAATTTGATATTTGCCTGTTGTCTTTGCTCAAGCCGGCAATGCTGGCGGTGTGGTGAGCAATGAAAACACCAGTGGCAAACGCAAATGAGTTTCACTCATGGGCGCCATGAGTGTTTGAAGCGGCAATGTTTTGCGTGGAGGGAAAGGAGGGAGGGGCCTGTTCTATTAATTCGGGCGA
>JANOWX010000240.1:0-6426 GCA_031418175.1 Acidobacteriota bacterium
TGTTCGGCTTGATCGTGCAAGGCGTCTGGTCGTGTGTGCTGGCGCTGTCGGGGACGTTTGATCAGTTGACCGATTGTCTGTTGTTTGCCTCGTGGATTTTTTATGGCCTGGTCACGTCAGCGGTGTTTGTCTTGCGGCGTAAGATGCCTGATGCCGAACGGCCCTACAAAACGTTCGGCTATCCGATCGTGCCGCTGGTGTTTGTATTGGTGGCGTTGTGGCTGATCGTCAACACGTTGTTCACGAAGCCGGTGGAGTCGGTGGTGGGCTTGGTGCTGATGGCGCTGGGGCTGCCGTTGTATTGGTACTTTCGCGGGCGGCGCAAAGCTTGAAGATTAAATCTTGCGCTGGGCTGTTCGGCTATTGACCGTATTGTCTGGCGGGCGTATGGTGAGTTCGCTACATCGTAGTAGCAGTCTCGAACCGGTGGTGGGCGGCGACCAAAGAGAGCCGCAATACCACTCAACAGTGCTGGCAATGTGACCAGCCCCGGCAAAGGAGGTGCTGCATCGAATTTGTTGCACAACTTAATCCCAATTCAAGGCGTTGAAATAAACGTCATAACCGCGTCTTTTGATGCGGACGGTCAAACAAGACCATCAGAGCCTGCCAGCATCCACAAGATGCTCGGCAGGCTCAGTTATTTGAAGCTGACCTGGGTACGTGCGCCCCTGGGTACGTGCGCCTTTGATGCGCTTGGGTTGTTTAATCTGGAAGCGGCCTACGCGCGCGCGACCGTCAATCCTTGCAGAGGTGAACCACCCACCGGAGAGCCGGATGCGGGAGCACCGCCTGTCCGGTTCGGAGGGAGGGGGGCTGAAGCCAATCAGTTCCTCCTACCCTTATCCAGGCTTGCTTACCTTGTTTGCGCAACCAGCTTTTTGATGTGGACGCTGCCGCTGAAAGATTCGGCCTTGAGTTGCGCGCCGCCCTTGCCCGCGATGCCTTGCACGGGGCCGCGGCTGCTGAGTTTGCCGGCCGTCAATTGAATGGGGAAGTCGCTGTTGATCGTGCCGCTGAACGTTTGCGCGGTCAGGTTGAATTCGCTGTCGGGCGGCAACGTGATGACCACATCGCCGCTGAAGCTGTTGAATTCGTAACGCCCATCGGCGTATAGCTTGCCCTGATAACGCACGCCGCTGCTCAGGCTTTTCAGCCGCAGGTCGTGCGAATCAACCTCGCGCAGCGTGATCGCGCCGCTGATCGTTTCGGCTTCGATGCGGCCCTTGGCATTGGTGATTTCGATGCTGGAACTGGTGGCGGTGGCGCGTACGCCTTCATCCGCCTTGCGCACGATCACACTGCCGCTGAACGAGGTGGCGACCACGCGCCCGCGCACGTCTTCGACCAACACGTTGTCGCTGTTCGAGGCAGCTTCGACATCGCCGCCGACGTTGCGGATCGTGACGCCGCCGCTGGAACTGTGTGCGGCCGCGCGCCCGCCGATCTGTTCGAGGCGAATCGAACCGCTGGCGCAGTATGCATGAGCATCGTCGCGCACGTTGCTGACGTGGATGTCGCCGCTGGCGCTGCGCGCGTTCATACGCGCGGCCACGTCGTTGACGCTCACATTGCCGCTGGTGGCGCTGATCGAAAGGCTGCCGCCGATGCGTTCGGCGCGCGCGTTGCCGCTGGTGCTGGACAGATTGGCATTGCCGCTGACATTCGCCGCCGCGACGTTGCCGCTGGTCGAACGCGCGACCACGCTGGCAAGCGGGCCAGTGACCGTCACCTCGCCGCTGGTCGAAGCGATGTTGCTGAGCAGCGCGCCACGCGGCACTTTCAAATCGTAATCCACGCTGGTGCTGTTCGAGCGGCCGCGCGGATAGCTGGTCGTGATCTCCAAACGGCTGGGTTGATTGTTGACGCGGATTTCAACCAGCGGCCAATCTTCTTCGCGGCGCGCGCGTTTGACGGCGTCCACCTGCACGCGGTTTTCGTTCCAGGTGGTGATGCGAATGTAGCCGCTGGTGTTGGTCACGCTGACCATGCCGTCGGGGTTCAGGTTGTAAACCTCGTGCAACTCGCGCGGGAACGATTGCGCGGGCGCGCTGGCAGCCAGTGTTAGCAGCAGCGTAAGCAAGGCCAGCAAGTTGTACAGCTTGTTTCGCATCTTCATCTCATCTCTGCCGTAGGACGGACTTTAGTCTGTCCTACCCGCTTAACCGTCTCGCCGCATAGGACAGACTAAAGTCTGTCCTACCTACTGCCCGGCCTGCGTCGCAATCTCCTGCATCAATTCCAGTTTCTTCGCATACGCCGCCAACAGGAATTGCCCGCTCGCCGCGTCCGCCGGGCCTGCGCGCAAGGCGCGGCGGCTCTCGGCAATCGAGTTGTCAATCAGCGCCAGGCTGCTCTCGTACTGTTGCAACAAGCCGGGCGCGAATTCGCCGCGGCGCCGCGCGATCACACGGTCGAGCAGTTTGAGCGCGCCCTGATACTCGCGTTCGGCGCGCGCAATCTGGTTTTGGATCAATTGCGTTTCACTGAGTTTCGGCGGTGCTTTGACGGGTGTGCGCAATTCGTTTTTGACCAGCACCGGACGCGGCGGTTGCTCACTCGCCACCGGCGTCGCCTGCGGCGTCACGTTCGGCGCGGGGGCAACCGTTGGCGTGGGCGACGGCTGGAACGCCACGAGTTTTTCCCGTTGCTGTGATTTGAAATAGTAGGTCGTCGCGGCAACCGAAAGCACCACCAGCGCCGCCGCAAAGGCCGCTTGGCGCAACAGCGGCGCGCCGGAAAGCCAAGCCAATATCCCAGCCATAAAGCTGGCTTTCTCTGGCGCGGCAGCCTGCGTAAACGTTTCGTTGTGAATGCGCGCCTGAATCGCCCGCCACGTTTCGGGCGCGGGTTCCAGCGCGGTCTGTTCGTAGTATTGCGCGAAGATTTCCTGCTCGCGTTCGAGCGCCGCGCGGGCCTGCGCACAAGCCGCGCACGCCGCCAGATGCGCGCGTAAGGCGGCGGTCTGGCCCTCGGCCAATTCGCCGTAGAGAAAATCTTCGAGTTCTGCCTGCCAACGTTCGCAATTCATAACTGCCTCACTCAACCCGCCGAACCGCTCCTTTGTAGTAGCGAATTTATTCGCTTCGTCACGCCGCGAATAAATTCGCCACTACAAGGAAAATCATTGGCCTCCTGCCGCAGCCAAATACGCCCCCAACCGTTTGCGGATTTCCAGCCGCGCCCGATGCAAGTCCGTCTTCAACTTGCCGACGGAATGACCGGTCAGCGCGCTGATCTCTTCGTAGCTTTTCTCGTGAAAGATTTTCAAACTGAACACGACGCGTTTGTCTTCGTCCAGGTCGGCCAGCGCGCGGCTGATCTTCACGGTCAATTCGCGGTCGAGCAGCGCGCCCTCCGGCAATACCCCCGGCGCGGCCAAGCGGAGCGCTTCGGGCGCGTCCAGGTCTACCTTCTTTTCGGCCTTGATCTTCTGCCGCACGGCCTCGCGCACCACGTTGCGCGCGATGCCAAACAGCCAGGTCGAGAGGCGCGCCTCATCCTGCAAGCCGCGCAGGTTGCGATAGGCGCGCACAAAGGTTTCCTGCGCCAGTTCCTCGGCCTGTTCGTGGCTCTGTATCAGGTTGTTGATGAAGCTCAGCACAGGCCGCCCGTAGCGGTTGAAGATCAGATGAAAGGCGTCTTCATCCCCGTGCTTCGCGCGCGCAATCACGCCGGGCGCGATTTCGGAAAAGGCCATTGTCCCTCGCTTCTCGCTCGCTATCGCCCAACTGCTCATCACATTCCCACTGGTCTCCTTGCATTATCCGCGGGGTAAGTGACGCGCCGGGGCGGTTGGTTTCAACCTGCCGGGAATATTTGCGGCGCCACCGCTGCGCTTTTAGTTATCGCGTGGATCAGCAATTCATTCCCGGTCAGGCTAATCCATCAGCTTGAACGTCGGCAGCGTGCCAACCGTGTCGTCGCCAGGCTGGTTTTGCGCGCGCTCCTGTTCGACGGCTTCCCAGTAATACAGGAACAGCACGATCACAATCAGCACATACAACACTGAAGTCAGGCAATCCAAAAACAGATTGGTGGCAAAGTTGTCCAGGAAGCTGACAAAGGCGAGCGGTAAATAAAGAATAGCCGAAACCAAAATCAAACCGATCAAGAAGACCACCCAAACGCCGCACAGTTCAGCGCGGACTGGTTTAGTCAACTCGGTGCTGCGGCTGCGGGCGCTGGCGGCAGAGGCGCCTTCTAACACGACGGCGTAATCGAGATAGGAATAACGCAAGAGCAGGATGATGCCGGGCACAATCAAGGCGAGCAGGCCCAGCAAAACGAAGAGACCGGCGATCAACCGTGCGCCGAATAATGAGCCCCAATTGCGCAGCCCTTCGCGCATGGCTTCGCCGTAGCTGACCTGCCAGCCTTGTTTGAGGCGGGCCAGCGCATAAATGAGCGCGCCGATGTAAATCGGGCCGAAGATGCCTTCGATCCATTGGCTCAGCTTCAGCGTCCACCACAGCGCGCCGTTTTCATCGGTGGCGAACCGTGTCGCCAGCCCGACCAGGATGTTGCCCGGCAACCAAACGGTCAGCACGATGGCGCTGAAGAGCGCCAGGTTCGAGACCAGCAACTGAAACGCCTCGCCAAACTTTTTGAGCATCGCGCTCCTCCATTTTTTAGGCAGAGTAATTCTGAAATAGGCTGCTGTACTGCGTCTTAATTCTCTTGTTCGCGCGGATTGCGCTGCGGCCCCGGCAAGGCCTTGCGCGGCAGCTTCTCATTCCGCATTGCGGCGTTATAAGCAAAGACCGCCGCCACCGTGGCGACCTGGATCATCTCTTCGCGCACCACGTGATCCACCACGTCCATGTTGGAATGATGCGTGCGCGAGTTGTATTCCAGCCGCTCCTGCACGAACTGGAAGCCGGGCAGGCCAACCGCGTCGAACGAGAGATGATCGGTGCTGATAACCGAACGCGGGCTGATGATCGAGACGCCCAGATCGCGCAACGGGTCGGCCCATTGCTCAAAGACTTTCATGGCGGCGAGATTGCCTTGCGACCAGACGCCGCGCACGCGCCCGGTGCCGTTGTCCAGATTGAAATACGCCGCCAGCTTGGCGTGTTCGGGTTTCAACTGCATGTTGGTCGGGTCGGCGAAATGTTCTTTGACGTAGGCGCGCGAGCCGAGCAGCCCGTTCTCTTCGCCGCCCCAGAGGCCGATGCGGATGGTGCGGCGCGGCTTGGCCCCGACCGCTTTGAGGATGCGCAGGGCTTCCATCATCGCGGCGCTGCCGGTGGCGTTGTCGGTTGCGCCGGTGCCGGAATGATGCGAATCGAAATGCGCGCCGATTAGTACCACTTCGCTGGCGAGATCGCTGCCGGGGATTTCGGCGATTACGTTGAAGCCCTTGCTGGCAGCCTCTTCGTGGAATTCGGCCTGGATGTTGAGTTCGACTTTGACGGGCAGGTTGCGTTCGAGGATGCGCATCATGCGGTTGTAATGCTCGACGGCGAGCACGACCTGGGGCGGGACTTCACCCACGTTGGCGGCATCGCCCCTCTTGGTATAAGGCCCGCCCGATTGCACGAAGATGGTGCCGCCGTCGGTGTGTTGCGTCTGCCAGCTTAGATCGCTGCCACCGGCGGACAGATCGCTGTCGCTGCCGCGTTCAAAGATGGCGGCCACGCCTTCGGCCAGGAAAAACTGCTGCACTTTGTTTTGGAATTCGCGCTGGCGCTGGAAGTCACCGCCTGCCGGGCCGCGTCCACCGCCGGCTTGGCGCGCGGGCGGAATCGGCGTGGTCATGGCTTCCTTGATGTCGGCTTCATTCATGCGCAAGACGAGGCGGTCTTCCAGCATGCGGACGGCGCGCGCCGGTTGCGTGAGCACGATCTTGCCTTTGAGCTTGCCGCGATATTTCTCGATGTCGGCCTCAGTGCGGATGTTGGCGAGGACGACTTCGGCGTTGATGCGCCCTTGGGTGCCGGGCGTCCATGACTTCGGATAGCCGATCAGCGGCGCGACTTGCGGTTCGGTCATGTGCGCGTCGAAACGCACCAGCGACCAGCCTTTGCCGAAAGGGAATTCCTCTTCGTGAATGTTGGCGAGGCCCCATTCCTGGAATTTCTTTTGCGCCCAAGTGCTGGCCTGCTTGATGGCGGGCGAGCCGGTCAGGCGCGGGCCGTAAATGTCTGAGAGCCAGACGATGTGCTCCATGATTTGGGAACGCTGCAAGCCTTCGTCGCGGATTTTGCCGAGCATGGCGTAATCGAGCGGCTCTTGCGTTTGGGCGTTGAGCGGGAAGGGCAGCAGCAGCGTGCAGACAAGGACGAGTTTAAGAGTTTTGCGAATGAACACGGTTGGTCTCCTGATATGTCTTGAAAAGTCTGGAACGGTCTAAATCGAACCACACAACATTGGGACAGTGCGCCGGTACGGAACCGGGAGCGATAGCGACCGGATGCTGCC
>JANOWX010000241.1:0-3987 GCA_031418175.1 Acidobacteriota bacterium
GCTATCAATTACGTGGTTTGGCGTAACAACTGCGTCACTTGGCTATAGGCCCGCTCCAAAAGCGCCCGCGCGTCTGCTTCATCACGCGCTTCTGCAACCAATCGAATAATCGGCTCCGTGTTCGAGCCGCGCACGTGCAGCCAGCCATTGGGCAAAATTACTTTGACACCGTCGCGCAAGTCCTGTTCATACGCGGCGAACTCGCGCCGCATCAGTTTCAGCACTTCGCTGATTTTGTCTGACGGGCAGGCCAGCTTCTCTTTGACCAGCGTGTAGCGGGGCAGTTCGGCCAGCAATTGCGCGACCGTCTGCCCGCTTTCGGCCAGCAGATGCAGGATCAGCGCCATCCCGACGTGACTGTCGCGGCAGAAATTGATGCGCGGATAGATTACGCCGCCGTTGCCTTCGCCGCCGATGACCGCGCCGGTCTGTTGCATCAGCTCGGTCACGTTGGCCTCGCCGATCTTGGAACGATGCAGCGGGCAATTGAACAACCGCGCGACATCATCCAGCGCCATGCTGGTCGAAAGATTGGTGACAACAGCACCCGGCGTCTTGCCCAACACGTAGCGCGTCGCCAACACCAGCGTATTGTCTTCGCCGACGGGCAAACCGTGTTCGTCCACGACGGCCAACCGGTCGGCGTCCATGTCTTGCGCAAAGCCGACTGCCGCGCCGCTCGCTTTGACCAGTTCGCAGAGCGCGCCGATGTTTTCGGCGCTGGGCTCAGCGCCGCGCGGAAACAAACCATCGGGCGTAGTGTTGATGCTGACGACTTCGGCGCCCAAGGCGGCGAGCAATTGCGGCGCAAGCTGAAAACTCGCGCCGTTACAGGCGTCGAGCGCGACTTTCAGCTTTGGGGAAGCAGGTGGAAGTGGGCCGACAGCGTCGAGGATGGCTTTGATGTGCAACGCCGCCGCGCCGCTGAAGCTTTCGACCTGCCGCATTTCGGCGCCGACGACTTTGGTGTAATCGCCCTGGTGATAAATGTCGAGCAGTTCACGCGCCTGGCCCGTGCTGAGAAAGAGGCCATCAGCGCCGACGAATTTCAGCGCGTTCCATTCCGCCGGATTGTGGCTGGCGGTGATGGCGAGGCCGCCGTGGGCCTTGCGCTGTCTGACCAGCAATTGCACGGTCGGCACGGGCACGATGTCGAGATCAATGACGCGGCAGCCGCTCGACACCAACCCGGCGATGACCGCCTGGCGCACCATCTCGCCCGAGGTGCGCGTATCGCGTCCGATGACGATGGTGCCAGAGCCGACATAGGTGCCAAAGGCCTGGGCAAAGCGCGTGAGCAGCGCCGGCGAAAGCGAATCGCCGATCACGCCGCGCACGCCGGAGATGCTGATTTTGAGTGTGGGAATGGCGCGCATCGTTTCTGCCCGGATTATCTGCACGGATAAAAAGCAGAGGCCGCAGCCGTTCACACGGTTGCGGCCTCGCGCCCCGCCATCGAAGCAACAGGGGAATATGTCGCGCGGTACTGCGGCATTCAATTTCGCAACTGACGCGCCACAGGCCTTGACTTATACTCCGCGCTGTCGGCAATCGCTGACAATCTTTGAAAGAAAGGAGGTGGTTGCTATGAACTTCATCCTCTTCTGGCTGGCGCAGTTGACCGACACTTTCGCGCTGCTGTTTTTACGGCAACGTGGAATTGAAGCGAGACTGAAACAGCTCGAAGAAGAAGTAAAGGCGCTGCGTCAACAGCGCCTTGATCATTAACTACCAACTGGGTCGGGGAGAAATCCCCGGCCCACTTTCAAAGACAACATACAATCGAAAGGAAACAGAAGCAAGATGACAAGCGAAGAAATCCGCGCCTGCCGCGACCGGCTGCAACTCACGCAGTCGCAGTTGGGCGGTGAGTTGGGCGTAGCAGTCGCGACCATCGCTGACTGGGAAAGCGGCTCGGTACAACCTGAACATCCGGCGATGCTCCGGCTGGCGCTGGAACAGTTGGAGTTTCAGCACGCTGTTTCATTCAAAGGTAAACTGGGACATGAGATTCAACTGCGGATCGAACAACTGCAACAGAGCAAGGCTGAATTGCAGGCGCTGGCCGCTAATCAGTAGGCAGTCGGCAGTCGGCAGGAAGCAGTATGCAGTCACAGTTGTTTCAAATGCTGCCAACTGCCGACTGCTTCCTGCCGACTGTTCATCAGCCCATCAATTCCGCCATCATCGCCGCCGGGTTCCAATACGCTTTGAGCGACTGAATCTTGCCCGCCTCGTTGATGACGAAAACATCAATGCCCACGAACTTCACCGCGCGGCCATTTTTCCCGGTGCCGCTAGCCGTCCATTTGACGGCGGCTTCCTGGCCGAGCGGGTAAATCTCAGTGGGCCGCATCTCGATGCTTGCAAAGCCGCCCGCAATGCCCTCAAAAAACATGCGCAACGCATCGTGCCCAGTCAGCGGCGGATTGCCCGGTTCGTAGCTCGTCGCATCGGCGGCAAAGGTGGCGACCCAGCGGTCGGCATCGCGCGCGCAAATGGCGTCGAAATACTCGTTGATGATGTTGGTGACAGTTTCGGCAGTCATTGTGTTCCTCCTGAAAAACGGTTGTATGAGATTGAATTCCACCTTGCTTACGGGCTGCTTCCGATGAGCAGATTCATCAGTGCGGAATCGTGGATTAATTTCACCGCCGGATTTTTTGCTTGCCGCAAACAACGGCCAATCGCTATAGTGCGTTCGCTTCGCGTCAGGCGAGCAGCGTGAAGCAGCCTGCTGACAAAGCATCCCAAACACCCTGATGAAATCTTCCGCGACAAATCGTTGGCACTGCGCTTGGCTGGGCCTGTGTTTGGGGGCCTGCCTGCCGCTGTTTGCCGCGGCGCATCCGTTCGCAAACGATCCGCCCGCAACGCCGCCGTCAAACGCCTTGGTCACCGTCAACGCAGCCAGTTATGCGCCGCGCCTGGCGCCCGGCGCGATTGCCGCCCTCTTTGGCACTAAGCTGACCGAACGCGCGCAGGTCGCCGCGAGCATGCCGTTGCCGACCGATCTGGATGGCGTGGGCGTGCGGTTGGTAGACAGCCGGAACGCGGTCTATTCAGCGCCGCTCTTTTTCGTCTCGCCGGGCCAGATCAATTACCTGATGCCCGATCAGATTGCGCTGGGCGAGGCGCGCATCTTCGTCATCCGCGCCACCGAATTGATTGCGCAAGGCACGCTGCTCATTACCAATTCAGCACCCGCGCTCTTCACGTTTTCGGCCAATGGCAAAGGCGTGCCGACGGCGCTGACGACCTTTGATGGCGAGAACTTTGCTTCGATCACCGACGGCAAAGGCGCTTGGCGCGCGGTGGAACCGAGCACGGCGCAACGCTCAAACTTTCTGCTGCTGTTCGGCACCGGGTTTCGTTATGCGCGCAAGCTGCGCGTGCAAGTTGGCGAGGTAGAACTCAAACCGGTGTATGCCGGCGCACAAGGCGCGCTGGCCGGGCTGGATCAGATCAATCTGGAATTGCCGCCGGACTTGCCGGGCGGCCTGATCAAGCTGCAAATCATCAGCGACGGGTACACCAGCAACGTTGTCCAATTGCAACTGGCCGATTCATAACGACAACACAGCAATGACATTCTGTTAGGTCCGCAACCTCAGGCCGCAGCCAATCGCCGCACCGCCTCGATCAGATCGTCTATCTCATAAGGCTTTTCGATAAAAGCATCGGCGGCGTCTTGCACCAGCCGCGCGCGTTCGCTGTTGTGCTGGCCGCTGACCGCGAGCACCTTGATGCACGACAAATTCGGATCGGCTTTCAACCGGCGCGTGGCTTCGACGCCATCCATCACGGGCATATCCAAATCCATCACGATCACAGCGGGCCGCTCCGCCGCCGCGACTGCGAGGGCTTCCAGCCCATTGCTGGCCTGGCACACCTCGTAATCGTCTTCCAGCGCATACACGAGCATGCGCCGCACGCCTTCCAGATCATCTACGATGAGGACCTTCGTCACAGAATCACCTCGGTTCC
>JANOWX010000242.1:0-2029 GCA_031418175.1 Acidobacteriota bacterium
TTGTGCCATTGGGCGTCTCCTGTGAAATAGGGTTTTGGTCGACACCTATTTATCGCAAAAGACCACTTTTGGCACTACCCGCTGTGACTTGACTTGCTGTGTTGACGGCCTTTGGTCATCTTTCTAAAAGAGCCGCACCCAAGTCAAAATGAACAAGTCTCCCAACCTACCACCAACGTCATACGGAGTTGAGCGAGGAAGCGTTACAAAAGATTGTGCCGCATACCTCAAAGCCGTGAGCAATTACAAAGCAGCGGCAAAGCGAGCGATAGAAATTGATGACAGTTTAGCAGAAGCACATACCTCACTTGCTGTCATCAAACACTGTTTCGATTGGGATTGGGAAGGCTCGGAACAAGAATTCAAGCGCGCCATTGAGTTGGACCCTAAATACGCAACAGCTTTTCATAAATACGGCTGGTGTCTTGTTATCAATGGACGGACTGAAGAGGCCGTTGCAGTTACTCGACGTGCTCATGAAATAGATCCTCTGTCGTTGATCATCTCAACGCGAATAGGTACTTTCCTATATTATGCTCGCAAATACGGCCAGGCAATTGAGCAATGTAAAAAAGTATTAGATATGGAGCCAAACTTTTCTCAAGCACTCCTTTTTCTAGGATTAGCTTATGAGCAAAAGGGAGATTTTGAGAAAGCTGTACTTACTTTGCGCCGAGCAGTAAAACTTTCAAAGAAAGCCCACGAGATGATGGCCGCACTTGGCTGTTCCTATGCCTCGGCAGGAAGACAACCAGAAGCGATAAGGATTCTCAGCCAATTGCAAAATCAAGCAGAGGAAAAAGACGGCTTTATCTCTCCTTACTACATTGCAAGCCTTTACACTGCACTCGGAAAATATGACGAGGCTTTTAGTTGGCTAGAGCGAGCTGTTGAAGAAAAAGAAGAACAAGTCACATATTTAAAGGTCAATCCAGCGATGGATCCTCTTCGTAAGGATGCGCGATTCCAAAACCTACTGCATTACGTCCGCATAGCATAGAGAATCGGGTCTTATGAATTAGGCAATTATGCAGACCAAACACTTTCATCTGATCGGTGTCTGCGGCACGGCGATGGGTTCGCTGGCCGGGATGCTCAAAGCGCAGGGCCACCGCGTGACCGGCTCCGACAAGGCCTTTTATCCGCCGATGGGCGACGAATTGAAGCGGCTTGGCATTGAAACCTTCGACGGGTTTGCCGCTGAACATTTGCAGCCTGTCCCTGACATCGTCGTCGTTGGTAACGCTACTTCGCGCGGCAATGCCGAGATTGAATACGCGCTGAACGCCCGACTGCGTTGCGCTTCCATGCCCGAAGTCATACGCGAGCAATTCATTCGCGGCAAACATTCGACCGTTGTCGCGGGCACGCACGGCAAAACCACGACGACCTCGATCATGGCCTGGGTACTGGAAACCGCTGGCCTTGATCCGTCTTTTTTGATCGGCGGCGTGGCTGAAAATTTCGGCGCGAGTTTCAAGGTGGCGAACTCCGCGCATTTCGTGATCGAAGGCGATGAGTACGACACGGCCTACTTCGACAAAGGCCCGAAGTTTTTGCACTACCTGCCGGAGTTGGTGATCCTGAACAACGTCGAATACGACCACGCCGACATTTACGCCGATCTCGAAGCGGTCAAAAAATCCTTTCGGCTGCTCATCAATCTGATCCCGTCAAACGGGCGTTTGATCGCGGGCTGGGATTCGCCGGTTGTGCGCGAACTGATCGAACACCCCGTCGCGCCTCAAGGCGTCTGGTGTCCGGTCGAAAGCTTCGGGCTGGACGACGGCGCGAAATGGACGGCCCGCAACATCGAATACCTGCCCGACGAAACGCGCTTCACTGTCTTTTGCGCGGGCCACGAATACGCCGCCTTTCGCACGCCGCTTGCGGGCGCCTTCAACGTGCGCAACTGCCTGGGCGTGATTGCTGCGGCAGAAAGTTTAGGCATTGACCGCCAAGCCGTGGCCGCAGCGCTCGCCACCTGCAAAAGCGTCAAGCGCCGCATGCAAGTGCGCGGCACGGCGGG
>JANOWX010000243.1:0-3243 GCA_031418175.1 Acidobacteriota bacterium
AGTGTGCGCACCGCCAAGTCTTTTTGGCTTTTAGGAAGGATGGTTTGCTCCTGACGGCGTTTGGTGTCCCCCGGGGGCAAAGGCCGGGGTGAAAAAAAAGAACGGAAGGGGCTAGATTTCAGTTGACCTGTACATCAGTAGCCATAACTTACCGACCGCCCCGAAGGATAGGTTTGCGACGACACTGCGCCAGCGAGGTTGTAGGCGCGGGTCATCGGGTATTGCTGCCAGGTCGTCGCCTGCTGCTGCGTATTGCTCAGGATGAAGCCCTGCCACCGATTCAATGGCCGGCCCACGGCGTCATAACTGGTCGTCGCGTCGGCATGCCAATACGGTTTGTTGTCGCCATCCCAGCGATAGTTGTAACTGACCGTGTAATAAGGCCGCCCCTTGCCATTCGTGGCCAAATCATAAACGCGCTCGATGTAACTCGTCCCGGTGGCGTATGAGCTGAAGGTGACATAGGTGTTGCGGTTGAGACCGTCGTAACTATACGTCGTTGTCAGGACGGAGGGAGAAGCATCCGCGCCGGTGACCGATTTGCGTTCTGTCAGGTTGCTGTTCAGATCGTAGGTATAGGCCATGGACCATTGATTGTTCAGCGGGTCGCCGGTGGTGGCGAGCGCCGCCGCCGTGCGCATTTCAGGGTTGCGCGCGCGAATCAAACGGGAGAGCGAGTCGTATCTGAAGAAGCGCTGCTGGGCGCCTTGCGTGACCCGGCGCAAGTTGTTGAACGTGTCGTACGCATAGGTAGTCGTGGCATAAACGCTGGTGCTGGGATACTCGTTCAGCTCATCCACTTGCGCCAAACGTCCCGCACCATCCGTAAAACTACGCCGCTGCTTGTTGGCCTGATCGCGCACGGTTACTTGCTCGGCGTAATAAGTCGTGTTGACCGAACCGGTCCAATTGGTGTTTGTCCCGGTGTTCGGCGGTTGCGCGGCGGCGGCAAACGTCGCCACTTCAGTGACCCGTCCCAGGGTGTCTTTGGTGGCACGCGCCCAGCCATCCGTCTGGGCTGTGGCGCTTCGCCTGGGATTAGAGGTCAACGTGATTTTCCCCATATCAACGTAGACATTTTGCGCGGAGATCGTCCAATTGCTCGTGCCGTCTTCATTACTCTCGGTCAGCGTCGGGCGGCCGAGTTGATCGCTGCTGACGCGCGTCTTGAGCTTGCGATCACCTTGCGTATTCAGGTCGCGCTCGACCACCACTTGGCGGGCGGCGTCATAGTAAAGCGTGCGCGCTTGCGGTTGTTGATTGGTATAAGTCACTCCATTGGCTAAGGACGTAAGGGCTGGCCCGCTCGCTAAACCGGGGCGCAAAAGCGGGTCAGCCGTGCCCAGCAATTGATTGGTATAGCTAATGGTGGAAGTCTTGCCGTTGGGATCGGTCTGGCTCGTCAACAAGCCGGTTGAAAAATCATAGGCATACGTCGTGGTCTGGACGCCGCTGCCATTGAGCGGATCAACGCTTACGCTGGTCACGTTCGCGCGCGTGGCCGCGTCCCAGACATAGGTCGTGACGAAATCATTCGGGATGCCGGTGGTCGCCACTCCCTTGGGGGCGGTTGCCGTCAGGCGGTTCCCATAAATGTCATAGGTGTTGATCGTCTCGAGCCAGGCGCCGGACTGGTCATCCAAATTGCCGAGGCGCGTCAGATTGCCGATGGTCGGCGCGCTTCCCCAGGCTTGGCCGTCATAGCTGAATCTCGTTTGACTCGTTCCGGTGATGACATCGCGCGGCGCACTCAGAATCAGCGGGGTCGGCGGCGTGCCGATCACGCGCTTGGCATAAACGTTGGTCGAACTCGAAGCGTCCGCCGGATTGTAATAACTGTTGGTCGTCGTGCGCAGCACCACCGCGCTGCCGGGCACACCGGTGGGCACACCGTCGGCATCGCGCGAAACCAGCGCCGGGTTGAACCAATCGTATTCGGTCGTTTGGGTGACATTGCCATTGAAATCGTATTGAAACGTCTTGGCCGCCATCTTCACCGCGCTGCCGCTTTCCAGCAACGTCGTGTATTCCGCCAGGACGACGTTATTGAAATTCACCGTTCCTTCCGGCGAGAGGCTGTAAGCGCTGCTGAAGATCTTTAATCCCCACTGGCGCTCGATGCGGATTTTGCCCGAACGGTCGCTGCGATAAATCTGACCGCCCAGCCCGTTGACGCCAGCCAGCGAAGAGGACTTGGCGGGATCGTGGGTGTAAAAAGTCTCGGTTGATACTGAAGTGTCCGGCGCAGTCACCGTGCCGGTGGTGTCATTGATGGCATACGTCCAGGTCGAGAATTGGCCGCCATCGTAGGTTACTTTCTTTTGTGTGAGCGTCTCCCCGGCAATCTGCCTGGTCGCACTGAGCAATGCGGATTTGTTCGGCACGTTGTCCCATTGCCAGGTGTAATCCACATACGCGCTGGTCGGCATGGTCATCCGGCTCAACTGGCCCCAACCGCGCGAGGCAGCCGTCACCGTAACCGGGCTGGCCGTGCATGACGGTGCAGGATTGTATGTGAACGGAACCGCAGTGGCGGCGGTGTCGGAGTTGTAATTGAAACTGAAACTACGCCCCGGCAAGCCCGGCTCGGTCTGCGGTAACACGATTGACCGGATCGCTGACAAGGTGTCGGTGTGTTCCCGCGCCGATGGCTGGCAAGACCGGTCATCAACGTTGTAAACCAGCCCGTAGACATTGGTCGTGCCCCAAGTCACAGTGATCGTCACCCACTGGCTGCCGACCATTTGATATTGCACTTGCCAACTGGCCGAACCGAATGGCCGGTAAACTTTGATCTGACGGCTGGTGCGCTCGTCTACATAGGATGTCGTGGTGTTACCAAAAGGATCTGCCGTCGTGTAGATGGCAATGCTGTTGCCATTGGTGTCATAGATGCGCTCGACGCCGTCGTTGGTTTGGGTGACGCGCATCCCGTCTTTCATATAGACCGTCCACTTGGTGGCATTGTTGGACGGGTTGATGACCGCCCACAGGTAGCTGCCGTCGTAACTGTAATAGCGCGCATCGCGCTGCCGGAGGTGTCCGGCGTCTGGGCGAAGTAGCCATTCCGCCAGGGCGGACATCCATTGCACGTCGTGGCATCGAGCGGACGCAATTCATGCCGCGCGCCATCCGGAGCAATCAAAAAATACTTGTACCTGAAGGTGGCGTAAACACATTCCAGTGAGCCTACACAGCCGTCTTGTTGAATCTCGTCGTCAATCAATTGCTGGTATATTTCAT
>JANOWX010000244.1:0-6830 GCA_031418175.1 Acidobacteriota bacterium
ATAGCCGCCATAGGTGTTTTCGTAGTTGCCGGTGAAGAGTGCTTGTAATTGGCCGCGAAGCAAGTCTTGTAAGTCATAGTTGAGCGCCCATTGAAACGGCTCTAAATGACGAGTAAAACCAGATTGGCACTCATCTAACCTCAGCAAGCTATCTACCTCAAGTAGCCCTCCTTTTTCAGGTAGAAACATAAACTGTGGGAACTCCAATTTCCTCACACGATCAACGAAACCCTTGCTGTATTTCGCTTCTCTGGTCGTGGTGTCTTTGAGACTGAAGACTTGCGCGACCAGACATCTTTTTCGAGATATTTTGCGTTGCTCTCTTTCTGTCTCAAGTGTGATTTTGGTTTCAGTGCAGATAAGAACGACAGGACGCCTCTTTGCACGAATAACCAGAAACTCTTCGTTTGATTTTAGCGGCGGAGCGGCTAGCGGAAAACTGCGCTTGAATCTGTCTGGTGCTGAGCTTTCAATCCTAAATGTGTTTGCGAATGTTTTAGTAGGCTCTGAAGGGTCGGGGACTGGTCGCCAGACATCCAAGTTTTCGTGAGGATAGTAGGCGTGTGTCCAAAAGAGTTGCCCGAAACAAAAAGCATCTTGCCGCGTATAGTTCAAAGCTAGTTTTTGATAGAAACCATCAGAGAAATACTCATCAATGAACATCACTGGTTTCCTCTTCCATCGCCTCGATGGCCTGTAGATACTCATCGTCATATCTAGGCGGCGTGAAGGTGAAGGCTTTTGTCTTATTCGCGGCTCTGGCTGCCTTCTTTTCTTCTATCATTTTGCAGAATGCAATTTTTTCTTTTTGCGTCGCACCTGACGATGACCTTGTATAAAGCTGCGGCGCTTGAACAGGAATTAGGCTGAAGTCCAGAAGCTCGTTTCTCTTACCTTGCGCGATTGGTTCGGTCTGAAAGTAAACGTAATCAAGTATCTCGCCTGTCGTCTTGTCGCCCCAAGTATTCAGAATACCTCTCAGGATGTTCTCATCACTGAAATCCGATAAAGCTTCCTTTATGGGTACTACTTTTGGAGTGCTATAAAATTCCGTGTCGTGTTCAGTGCGTGTGCCTGGTCGCCTGATGAGTTCCTCACGGTCAACCAATTCATTCAAGATTCGACCATACTCGCCTGTCCACGGGCCAAGATGATAATACTTCCAGTTCAGCCCTGTGAATGTCTGGCGATGCTTCCTATAGAACTCAACGTCAAACAGATAGAGCAATTTTAGGAGCTTCGTTTTAGTGACAAAGCTACCTTGCGCTGTGACATGCGAGACAATTGCGGCGATCAGATTTTGAAGATTTGGGTTCATGGGAACGTGCTGTGTCTTATGTATGAAACGACGGGTAGTCTACACCAAGAGTCTGAGCGCCTACAATAATTCTCTTAGCGTCCAGTCGTGATTAGAATCTTCACTTCTGGGATATTTGTCACATCAGAGTAGAGAATCTCATTGCCGAGTGACCATCGGCGCTTGGCTCGAATACGTCCGCTGCAAATCTATCTCACAGACGCCCAGCCCACCGCTGTCCCGCCGGAAAAAGGATGCACCATCAACGGCGGCTTCTGAGCTAGGCGGGCTAGGCGGGCTAGGCGGTCAGGATTGCCCGCGCCTCTTGATCTGTTCCGGCGATTAAGATCGCCTGCCCCCGCTCGCACTGTGCTGGCGTGAACCCTTCCGCCACCGCAAACTTGCTGAATCTCCGCGCCACTTTTGCCGCCACATCATTCGCTGCGCCGCAGACCTCACAGACATCTGTGTCCATCAATTGTTCCGGTTCAACCGTCTCCCAAAACTTCGCCCGCAACGCATCCGCCTTTGTGATGATCTGCTTGAGCTCTTCCGCTGAATACCCCTTGCCGGCCAGTTCCTCGCGCGACTGCCGGTCAAGCTCGGCGCGCCTGCGCTTGGACTCCTCCGCCCGCTCAAGCGCAGTCTTTCCGTGTAACGACACCAACACGCACGGCAGCCCGCGCCGGTGCGCCAGTTGGATCAGGTTGAATTTGCGTTCCAATGAAAGGCTCGCGTCCAGCAGCGTCAGGCAAAGCAAATCGTCCGGGGCGAGTCCATCCGCTTTAGCCAGGTGTTCAAGAATCCGCTCCATCATCACTTCCGGGCCGTTTGGCTGGTGCAGAATCCTGAGCATTTCCAGCGTCAGCGGATTGGTCTCCCAATCATCGGCCAAATACGCCGCCACTTCCGGCGGCATGCTGCGTTGGAAGTATTGCCGCGCTTCTTGCAGCGTCTTGTTATAGCTGCGGTGGAACTCTTGCACACAGGCAAGAATATCCTGGCGCTTCTGGCGCACCGCGCGGCGCTCTGCTTCCGTTCCGCGCTCCAACACGCTAAACCGTTTTTCCAAGGTTGCACTCATGCTGGTTTCTTCCTTTCTTCCTGAACTTCGAGAACCTTTTCGAGATAGGCCAACCGCCCTTCTACCTCTAACACTTCGCGCGCCTTCAAGCTGAATTCCAGAATGGAGCGGGCCGCGCTGACCTTTTCGCCGGGTTTGGCTACGGCATCATCAAGCACCGCGCGCAAGGTCTCTACGGCCCTGATGCTGGCCGCTTGCAGCGCCGTCAGCGTGCCTTCCAGCAAGCGCCCGCGCGCGGCTTTGTAGGCCCCCGCAAAGATAGGCTCTTGCAACCAACGGTAAAGCGTCACCTCGCTGAGCCTAGCGAGCTTCGCCGCCTTCGTCACGGTCGGTTCGGTCAACAACGCATCGAGTGCCTTCTGTTGCTTGGGTGTCAGTTCGGCTGATGCCGTCGAATTGTTGTCATTTTCGATCATTCTCTATCTCCCGCCTTGTTTGGCTTGTGCCTGCCTTCTCACTAAAACCCTCGCGCCACAGCGGAAACGTGCAGGGAAGGTGGGCCAGCGCGCCAGCCAGCCACGTTGAAGCGCACGCCCAGCGTCGCCACTTGGTCAACCAGACTGCGAGCCGCTTGCTCGCTCAGGCCGCGCGCTTCGATCCAGCGCCAGCAAGGCAAGACCAGATGCACGCGCGCCTTCAAATTGGCGATGAAGCCGCGCAAAGCATCGGCCTCGCTGCCGGTCAAGCAGCGCGAAGACAACGTAATCAGTTGGGTGTGCTTGCCTGTTTTCATCGTCGTTTTCCGGGTACTTGGCTTTTCTCAATGGGAACAATGGGAACAGTGGGAACAAGTCAATAAAATCAGGCCTTTCGTCGCGTTCCCATTATTCCCAATGGGAACAATGGGTACAAATCCGGACGCAGCGGGCTGTTTTGTTCCCATTGTTCCCATTCCGTTTTTGCCGTGGGAACAAACGCAAAGCCCCGTCAATACTGGCTTGTTCCCATTGTTCCCACAACAAAAGATCAAGTTTTCAAAACCTACTCAAGAATTGCGCTCGAAACGGCGTAAAAGGGAATCGTCTTGCCGCTCTCCGGGTCGCGCCGTTTGAATTGCAAACCGTGATTGGTGAGCAATAAGCCGCGCTTTTCCAGCGTCTTGGCGGTCTGCGTGGCGTCAAAACCCTTGCAGACCTCAACGCGAAACGATTCTATGCTGAAGTAATAAACAGCCCCTTCATCCAGCGTTTCGACGTAGCCCGCCCGGTTGTGCAGCGTGCGATCATCCGAGCCGCTCAGCCGTTGGAAGCGGGATGCGCCGTGCTGTTCGATGAACAGCCGAAGCTGCCGGATGGCTGCCTCTTCATCGGTGCTGCCTGCCGTGCCACGCGCGCCCAGCCAAGCCGCAAACATCGCCTTCACTGCCGCCGTCGCCTCGTCTGGCTGCCAGCCCGTGATGCCCAACTCCGTTGCCAACTCACCCGCGAAGGCCACCAGCGCAAAGCGATGCGCCACGCGCGAAACCTCGCTGGCTGCGGCCTGTGGCAACATCTCTTCGAGCAACGCCGCTTCAAAGACACGATACCGCTTTCGCAGATCGTCTTGATTGCCCGCTACGCCGCGCAGGAAGGCCCGGATCGGCGTGCCGTAGCTGTCACGCGCAGCCCGTTGCAGATGGCGCGCGAATTCATCCGGCGTGGCGAAATCGTGGATCGCCTCGAACAAGCCCAGCCCTTGTTCGGCATCGGCGGGCAGATTGACGATGCGGACTTCCTGCCCGCCACGCACGCGCTTGCCGGACTGCGCCACGTGGTCAGCCAGCGACAGTTCGCCCGACGACAGAAAGATCAGCCGCCATTGCAGCGTGCGCCGCAATCCGCCGCCGCGCGATTGCCGCGCCTTGCCCTGCCCATTCGCCAGCATATACGCGGCCTCGTTCACGTCGTCGGGCCGGCACTCCGCGATTTCATCCAGACACAACAGGGCATCGTGGTGCGTTTCGGCGACGGTCTCCAAGCCGTTGATCGTCGCGCGCCAGCGCCGGATGAAGCCTTTGTCGCCGCCGCCGCCGTGAATCGAGCCAGCCACGAAAAGCGCCGTCGTTTTGCCCTTGCTCGTTTGTCCCGTGAAGTGCCAGCCGCCGCTTTCGCCCTGCAACGGTTCGAGCAACGGCGCGGCGAAGGCGACGGACGCCGCCAATACGAGCCGCGAATTGCCTGCGCAGTATTGGCCGACCTGCTCGCGCCATTCGTCCAGCGTGCCCGCCTGGCGGAAAAGATGATTGGTGCTGAGCGTCTGCAAATAGATTGGCTCGCCGTTCTCGCCGATGGTTTCGTCTGGCAGGACGAACGCGCCGCGATGCCAGCCCTGTTTCGTCACGCACAAAGCTTTCTTGTTCGGGTTGGTGCTCAGGTAGGTTTCCAGCAGCGGGCGCGCTTTGCGTCCGGGCGCAATGACCAAGCCTTGCCGCAACAGTTCGGAGCGATATTCCTGGCCGTCGCCCTTTAGCAATTCCATCGGCATCGCCCACGTATGCGTCCTGTCCGCTGGTTCATGACGCCAGCGTAAGGCGAGCCGAGCCTGCGCCGCTCAAGCAATCGTGAACGGCAAAAACCACAACCGCCCCGCCGGGCGGCCGTACAGCCCCGTACACCACTCCCCTACCCTGCCGACGCCGGGCCGTGGCTGCCTGTTGATCGTGACGCGGCAAGCGGCGCACTGTCCAGCGAATCCGCCATAAGACGGGACAAAAGCATCACCGCTGCACGCTGTCCCCGTTGGCAGCAAGCGATGAGAAAAAAGTGTGTGCCAATAGTGTGCCAACTCAGTCAAACTCACCCCACCGGAATGAAACCCAATAAAACAAAAGCCTCTGAAAGGCCCGTCAATAGGCCACTCAGAGGCACGCAGCGAAACTCATTGAAACTCAGTTTAAGCGGCGGAAAAGACTCTTAATCTGCGGGTCGGTGGTTCGAGCCCACCACGGCTCATCAGTACAATCAAGCACTTAACATCAGGCGGCATAGCCGCGCAGCAGAGAATCTACCCACAAACTTTCCCGTGGCGCCCTTTAGAGTATCTCTCATGGGCGCGTTTCCGAATTTACCGCTCCCGCCGTACCGCTGTTATGAAATTGGGACCTACTTGCGTCTAATTCTGTGGTTACAGTCAGTCCAACTGCCACGCAGTGTTTGCAAAACGCGCCTTCAGCAGCAAACGGGCAGGTGCAACTGAATTGCAACGCCTTGCCACGCCGCCACAAACATACCGTATAAATTTGCTGACCAGTAACCCGCGCCGTGAGCCGTTCGCCCTCGAATTCCATTTGCATGACGCGCCCGGATGCACAATAGAGTTCGCCGCGCGCATAGCTTGCCGCACCCGCTAGTGCCCGCAATTGCTCCGGTTGCAGTTGTCGCTGCCACCATGCCGATGGTGCTATAGCCAAATTCATCGCTATTTATTTCACCCCACGCCTGCCAGCCCACACCCCTGCGTATTGGCTTCGCCGAAACCACATTCCCAGCCGACCGCTAGCAACGCCAGTTCGCCCCGCACGATGAAAGGCGCGGCGTAGGCCTTGATATTCGTCGAGCCGTATCTGATCAGCCGTGTGACCTGACGACTTTGCAAGCCGCCACGCGCGCGCAGGTAGTGCTGGTCAAACTCAAATTCCAACGGCGCAGCCTCCGCCGTTTGCCCAGTCAGCACCAGATATTTCCAGCGCAAGTTGGCGGCAATGGCCTGGGCCAACGCGGCCTCTTCGCGTAAATAAACTTTACCGTGTTCGGGGTGGTTAAGCGCCGCTGTCAAGGGCGAGAGCGCAATGAACCGCATCTCCGGTTGGAATTCCGGGGGAGGAATCAGTGCCACTTCGGCCAACCGGAACTCGGTGCCGCTGATATGCAACGTTTCGCGCATTGCCAGCCCAGCCAACAAAGCCGCGCAGATTTCCTCGTGCGGCGAAGCGATTTGCCAAAAAACCACACCGTCGTGAAAGACCTTGTCCGTCCCCTGAAAGTGATAGCGCGGGCATTCGGGCACGCCAAATACGAGCGGTTTGTAGCGTTTATCAGCGCGCCCCGGCGTGGCTAGCCCTTCGTCGTGCAACCAGCGCGCCAGCGCCGGATCAGCCTCAGCCAGTCGTTCATAAAGAAACGCAGCCAGATGGTGATGGTCAGTAGTGAAGGTGGCCGGATATGTGATAGGAATCAAACTCAGTCGAATACGCATCGTGTGTTCAGTGCCTCTCAGGTTCGATAAGCCAGCCGACCCGGCTGCTTCGTGGTTCGCGACCAGTACTCCGTAAGTTTCAGTGCCTCTCAGGTTCGATAAGCCAGCCGACGCCGCTTGCGAGCTCGAAGATGAAATCGACGCCTTGAGTTTCAGTGCCTCTCAGGTTCGATAAGCCAGCCGACGCAAGTCCCTGGACCTGAACGTGTTGTGGTAAAAAGTTTCAGTGCCTCTCAGGTTCGATAAGCCAGCCGACGGACCGCGTTGCGATACCGG
>JANOWX010000245.1:0-2772 GCA_031418175.1 Acidobacteriota bacterium
CGCAGTATCTCTTCAGCGATCACCGCCCCGAGAAAGCCAACACGTCAGGAGATCACAGCCCTATGCTCGACCAAAAGAAAGTCGCGGAAGAACTGTTCGAACTCGTCAAGAAACTGCTGCCCGGCTCGCAGCTTCTGCTGGTGCTAGGCTTGCTGGCGGCCTATTTGTACCGGCCCAACTGGGTAGACACGCATCGGCTGCGGGTTGCCGTGCTGTTCGAGTGCGCCGTCGTCCTGCTCGCCCTCGCCAGATTTGGCGCCGCCTTCCTGCGCGAACTCTGGGAAAGGCATTTCAAGGACAATGCCTTGTCCGCCACCGCCAGTTGGCTCAAAGCCTTGCCCGGCAAATACTCGCCCGGCTTCGCCAACCGCTACCGCCGCCAGGTCGCGCTCGACCACGAAGTCTTCAACGTCAAGGGCCTGGGCCTGATCGGCGCGCACACGATCAAGCTGGAGCGTGTTTTCGTAGACCTCAAAATCGCCTCCGCGCGCTTTGCACGCACCCTCAACGACCCGCTCGCCCGCAAGGCCTTCGAGCACGCGCGCAGCCTGTGGGATTACGTGCGCGCCATCAAAGACCGCTCCGAAGACGGGCGCGCCCTCGCCATCATCGGCCCTCCCGGTTGCGGCAAGACGACGCTGTTGCAACACGCCGCCGTCACGCTGGCTGCCAACCGGCAGCGCCCATATCGCGTCGCCGCCTACACGCCGATCCTGCTCTTCCTGCGCGATCACGCAGCGGCCGTGACCGCCAATCCCGCGTTGACGCTGGGCGAACTGGCGCAAAGCTATTTCAGCCGCAAAGACCGTTACCCCGAACTCAAACCGCCCGCCGCCTGGTTCGCGCAACAACTCAAAGGCGGCCATTGCCTCGTCCTGCTGGATGGCCTGGACGAAGTGGCCGATGGCGGCCACCGGCGCGCGCTTTCGCAATGGGTGGATCAGCAGATCAAAACCTACCCGCGCTGCCGCTTCGTCATCATCTCGCGCCCGGTAGGCTACAAATCCGCCCCCTCGACCGCGCCAATGTCGTCGTGCTTCCACACGAGAAAAGTGTTTTGTTGACAGCGTACACAGATGTGGCGTATTGTGTCGGCCAGTTGCCCCAGATTATTGAAACTGAAAGTTGAAAGGAGTTGAGTTATGCCTACTAATAACTTAGTTGGATTAGCTGAAATCGCTGACATCGCAGGAGTTTCCAAGCAAGCAGTCAGCAACTGGCGCATGCGGTATGACGACTTTCCGCGCCCGATTCAGAACCTGCAGAGCGGGCCGGTCTGGGAACGGGAGCGAATCGAAGCTTGGGTGAAGATATTCAAGGGGGAGGAAACCCATGTCCTAAGCTTCATTAACCTTAAGGGCGGCGTTGGAAAGACCACCACAGCGGTAGCTGTAGCCGAAATGTTGGCGCATGAAGAGCATAAGCACGTTCTTCTAATCGACCTCGACCCTCAGACGAACGCGACCGTTACCTTAATCTCGGAAGACAAGTGGGCCGAAATGGATAATGACGGTCGAACTATCGCCCAACTCTTCGAGGATCGGCTTAATCCTCACAACGCTCCGAAGTTCGACATTGAGAACGCAATTGCTCGCGGGGTTTCGACCATCAATGACGGCATTGCGCGACTCGATTTGTTGCCTTCGAGCATTCGGCTTATTGATCTCCAAGACCGCATCCCGATGATCGCGCTGTCCGGTAATTTCACGGCTAATCCACTTGAAATTCTGCGGTCTGCTATTCAGCCTGTAATTGACCGTTACGATTACATCATCATCGACTGTCCTCCGAGTCTTGGCACGGTAACCAAAAACGGATTGCGAATCTCCACCGGGTACGTGATCCCTACCATCCCAGACATCGTGTCGACTTGGGGCATTCACCAGATCGTTGATAACGTGGCACGCTTTGCGCAGGATACAGGGCTTCGGATTCCACCCTTGGGGATTGTGGCCACAAAAGTGCAACGCAACAATCTGCACGATCGAATTATTGCTGATCTAACAGCCAAACGGCTTGACCGCTTTAGAAAACCGGGTGGGTTGCCGCAGCCGCCCTTGTTAAGCGTGATTCCACAGACCACTGTTGTTGCGCGTGGCGCGGATGTAAGCGCCGACATCCGCACCTTAAAGGGGAAATACGGCGATGCCTATAATGCGTTGCATGGCCTTACTCAGGAGATCAAGCAGCTATGCGAAAAGAAAAAGCACTGATTGATTTGCTGCGTGGCTTAGTGGATTTGCTCGCCGAGGAGTCCGCGCGCAACCTGGAGTTTTCGAGCAAGCTTGAGGCCCTGCTATCTGAGCTGCCCGAAAAGAAAGCAAAGCCGAAGAAGATGTCGTCGGCACCTTTGCCGACGAACATGCCCGACATTCATGCGGAGTGGAACGCCCGCGACGAAACAGACTTTCGTCTTTGGCTGTGCGATCAGTCAATCCCTGTTTTGCGTGCAATCATCCGCGCGGAAGATATGGACGCCACACGCCGAACCGCCAAATGGAAGGAAGCGGAAAAGCTTGCGGACTTCATCACCGATAGCCTTCGTGCGCGGCAATCACGAGGTTCCGCGTTTATAGGGCGAGACACTCAATAACCGGGGGAGACAAATGGCAAAGGAAAGAAACAAATCAGAGCTTTTGTTTGAGGAGTATCTGACGTTGCACGGTTACAAGTTCGACCACGAACAACCCGTCGAAGGAAAGAGCGCCAAGCCAGACCATCGCGTGTTTTTCAAAGGGGTAACGCTCTTCTTCGACATGAAAGAGTTTCAGC